>JAEZIL010000285.1 GCA_023436685.1 Bacteroidota bacterium
GGCTGGGCCTTGGCCATTGAATTTAGAGATAGTTCCTGGTATACAGATACTGTTTATGAATTATTAGACCAGTACAACGCTACCCTTGTAGTGCATGATATGCCAAAATCAAGAACACCACAGGTAGAGTTGTTAAGTGATACTGTGTACCTAAGGTTTCATGGTGAGAAAGGGGACTACCGTGGGACTTATGAGGAAGATGTATTGCGCGATTATGCATATTTGGTTAAAGACTGGTTGCAGGAAGGCAAAACAGTGTACGCTTATTTTAATAATACAGCAGGTGGAGGAGCAGTAGGCAACGCTGCTACATTATACCGATATGTTTCTGAAATGGTTTGATATTATTAATACTAATATGTCAGATCTGCATCAATAAAAAATTCCCGTTTTTGAAAATCAATTTACTGCAATAATGAAAGCGTTGTGTAGGTAGTGAGTAACTTTGCGCCCGCCAGACAAACACACAACGAAACATGAGACTAATTATTACGGCATTATTACTGCTTGTTGCCACAACAGTTTTTGCGCAAACAGGTACCATCATTGGTACTGTTACCACCTCAGACGATCAGCCTGCTGAATTTATAAATGTAGGCCTGAAAGGGACATCGAAAGGAACTATTACCGATAAGAAAGGCGCATTCCAGATAAAAAATGTGGAACCGGGCTCGTATGTGATCTCAGTGCCGGTAATAGGCCTGGAAACTGAAGAAAAAACTGTTGACGTTAAGGCCGGTTCAACAGTTACAGTTAATATCTCTTTAAGCGAAAGTTCCAAGCGCCTTTCTGAAGTAGTGGTAACTACCGACATGAACCGCTATAATAATAAAAACACTTCCGAAGGCTTGCGTTTAACTACACCCATACAGGAAGTACCGCAGAATATACAAGTGGTAACCGGCACCATGCTAAAAGACCAGCAGGTAATAAGCATGAGCGATGGTTTGATACGCAATGTAAGCGGCCTTATAAGAGCCGAACACTGGGGCGATATGTATACCAATATCACTGCACGCGGTTCTCAGATACAGGCTTTCCGTAACGGCTTTAACGTTGTAAACTCTTATTGGGGGCCATTGACCGAAGATATGAGCTTTGTTGAAAATATTGAATTTGTAAAAGGCCCAGCTGGTTTCATGCTGTCTAGTGGCGACCCTAGCGGCCTGTATAACGTAGTTACTAAAAAGCCCACGGGTGTAAGCAAGGGCGAAGTAAACTTAACTGTGGGTAGTTTTGACCTGTATCGTGGATCACTTGATCTGGACGGTAAACTCAGCAAGAATGGAAGATTGCTGTACCGCCTCAATATGGCTGCACAAAACAAAGGTTCTTTCCGCGCAAATGAATATAACGACCGTTATACCATAGCCCCTGTGGTATCTTACCAGCTGGATGAGAAGACCAAACTGACCTTAGAATATACCTATCAACGCGCCAATATGAGCAATGTAGGCTCCTTCTATGTTTTTTCTCCTGAAGGGTATGCTACACTGCCACGCGAGTTTACTTTGCTGCCCGCTGGTATTGAAGGCACAAAGATCAACGACCATAGCATGTATGCTAACCTGACACATAACTTCAACGACAAATGGAAAATAACTGGCCAGGTTGCCCGTTTTATTTACAACCAGGTTGGTTCTTCTGCGTGGCCTGATTCTGTAGCACCTGATGGCTCTATGATACGTAACATCGGTATCTGGGATTCTAAGAGCAATATGATGATGGGACAGGTATTTGTGAATGGTGAATTTGAAACCGGGGCTATCAGGCACAGGGTACTGGGTGGCCTGGATATGGCAAACAAAAAATACTTGGCTGACTGGAGCACAGGATATGCGCTAGACAGTGCAAATAATATGTTTAAACCATGGGACTCGGATGTAAATACTGTAGTAGGCTATCCGAACCATTACTTCGATTCTTTGAGAGATAGCAAGCCTCTAGAAGAAAGGGCATATGCTGGTTTTGGTTTCCAAACCCAGTCTTACACCAGCCTTTATTTGCAGGATGAACTTGCTTTCTTTGATAATAAAGTAAGGTTGACGCTTGCCGGCAGATATACCGATTTAAGACAAGCCTATGCTGGCCCCGACGATAAAGCACAACACTTTACACCACGCGCAGGCTTAAGTGTATCTGTTGATAAAGAAACGGCTGTATATGCATTGTACGATCAGGCTTTTGTACCACAGAACGGTATATTGACAAGTGGCGATAAAGTGCAACCTATAACAGGGAACAATGTGGAGGTAGGGGTTAAGAAACAATGGTTTGGCGGCAGGTGGAATACCGGTTTAACGGTGTATCGTATCATGAAGAATAATGAGCTTATCGGTGATCCTAACCAAGCACCTGCATCGGGCCTTAGCATTGAAATGGGCCAGAAAATTTCTGAGGGTGTTGAATTTGATCTGAAGGGTACTATAGTACGTGGCCTTAGTGTGATTGCCAACTATGCTTATACCGATTCAAGAATATCAAAAGTAGCCGATGGTATTACATTTATGAAAGTAGGCGATGTAGTTCCGGGTTTTGCTAAGCATACAGCTAACGCATGGCTGGTGTACAGGATACAGGGTGGTGTGCTGAAAGGGTTTGGTGTACAGGCAGGTGCTACATTCCTTGGCGACAGGGCTACATATTGGGAACTTGGCCCTGACCCAAGCAAGTTGATTAAAGATTATTTTAAAATGGATGCAGGTTTAAGCTGGGAAAATGCAAAATTCAAAGTAACAGCTAATGTTTTCAACTTGTTAGACGAATATTTGTATAGCGGCTCTTATTACAGTTACCTGACTTCATACAACTGGCAGGCAGAAGCACCACGCAATTTCAGGTTATCTGTAGGATATAGTTTCTAATGAATTTTAAAAAAGGGATAAAGACAGTGCACCTCTGGCTCGGACTCACGTCCGGGCTAGTGGTTTTATTTTTAGGTATCACGGGTTGTATACTTGCTTTTCAGAGAGAAATAGAAACCATAACCTTACCATACCAATACGTTAAGCCCCAAACCGGCAATTTTGTACCACCCTCACGCTTATATGCTATTGCAACAAAGGCACTGCCCGGTAAAATAGCACACAGTGTTACCTATGGTGCCAGAAATAAGGCTGCTGTAGTTACCTATTATCACGATGATCCTGAATATTATTATCTGGCTTATCTTAACCCATATACAGGCGAAGTATTGAAGGTTAAGAATATGGATGATGATTTCTTTAGGATAGTTGTTAAGGGTCATTTTTACCTTTGGCTGCCTGAAGATATAGGTAAGCCAATTGTAGCTTCTGCAACCCTCATTTTCTTTGTAATGATGGTGACGGGTATTGTGTTGTGGTGGCCCAAGAACAAAGCAGCCCGCAAGCAACGCTTTTCGGTAAAGTGGAATGCGAAATGGCGCCGCGTCAATTATGATTTGCACAGTGTACTAGGCTTTTATATGAGCTGGATAGCGATATTCATTGCTATCACAGGTTTGGTTTGGGGTTTTGAATGGGTGGGCAATTCAATGTACTGGGTAACATCGGGTGGTAAACAACTGATACCGTTTTATGAACCTGCATCTGGAAAAAAAGTTATTTTATCAGACAATACCCCTGTGATAGATAAAATATGGAAGCAAATGCAAACTTCCTATACCAAAGCTGAAACACTGGAGATCCATTATCCGCATACAGATACCTCGTCGATAGAAGTAGCAGCCAACCCTGATGCGTCGACCTATTGGAAAACAGATTACCGGTATTTTGACCAGTATACTATGCAGGAAATGGATGTTAAACATATTTACGGAAGATTTAATAATACCAGGGTTGCCGATAAGATAACCAGAATGAACTACGATGTACACGTGGGTGCCATACTGGGCCTGCCGGGTAAAATAATGGCCTTCTTTGCCAGCCTGGTAGCTGCCAGCCTTCCTGTAACTGGCTTTTGCATTTGGTGGGGCAGAAGAAACAAAAAGAAAGCAAACGAAATTCCGGTTCATGTTGTTAAAGCCCGGAAAAGAATAGAAGAGCTTGTGTGACAAACACTATTTAGTAATGATAAGCCGCATTAAATGCGGCTTATTTATTGACTATAAAAAAATTGTATAGTCTGTGTTATTAAATTATTACTAATTTGCGCGCGCTTTCATAGCATCACACACACAATTACATTACTGGAAAAATGTCAACGACTTTAGTTGTTCAAGACTATTTGTCTAATCTTATAGCGGCCTGGCGCAGCGAATTAAAAGACAAAGTATTTCGCACAAAACTTATCCTGATGCCCGCTTTGTTCCTAGTTTATTCCGCTATTACGCAGCAACTAGGTAACTATATACAAATGCGGCAAGGAGTAAGGCTGAACGATAAGCTACTTACGCTTTTCCCCAGCCATGATTTTTCACAGTATATTTTTTTGTTACTGTATGCATCACTATTAACCATAATAGTAACCCATCTGCATAAACCTAAGATGATTTTAAAGGTACTGGAAATGCATCTTTTTGTAGCAGTGGTAAGGCAGATATGTATTCTATTACTTGCGCTTGAGCCGCCGGTAGGTATTATAGTATTGCGTGATGTTTTCCTGGAGAATACAGTATATCCTCCTGATGCACCACTAACGAAGGATCTGTTCTTTAGTGGCCATGTAGCCAGTATATGGATATATTTTTTATGCGCCACCAAAAACTATCTTAAGGTGTACTTTGCCCTAGCAACGGTGTTAATGAGCTTTATGGTATTAAGTATGCGCGTACACTACAGCTACGATGTGTTTGGGGCAATATTCTTTACTACGCTTATCTATGCAATGCCTACCAGGGTGCGCTCATACTATTTAAGGCTAAAACAATGGCCATAGTAATAAATTGGTAGTTTTGTTACCTTATTATACAAGGTAGATATACTAATGAACCCCATACCTGAGCTAAGAACTGTAAACGTAACACGCTATGTAACTCCGCTGCGCGAGGGCGGTTCGCTGCCGGCGATAGCCGATGCTGATGATGGATTTTTGTATGTCTTGAAGTTCAGAGGGGCAGGGCAAGGAACCAAAGCGCTTATTGCCGACCTTATAGGTGCTGAAGTAGCACGTGCATTAGGCTTAAAAGTACCCGAACTGGTATTTGCCGAATTAGATAGTGCCTTTGGCAGAACCGAGCCCGATGAAGAAATACAAGACCTGCTAAAAGCAAGCGTTGGGTTGAACCTTGGAGTACATTATTTATCGGGTGCAATAACTTTCGATCCTGCTGTGGTAAAATTACCGTGTGATACATGTGCAAAAATAGTATGGCTGGATGCTTTGCTGATGAATGTAGACCGTACTGCACGCAATACAAACATGCTGATGTGGCATAATGAACTATGGCTGATAGACCATGGGGCATCTTTATACTTTCACCACTCTTGGGATAACTGGCGCGAACAAGCTCAAAAGCCCTTTGTACAGATAAAAGACCATGTATTATTACCCTTTGCTGATGAGTTGGATAAAACAGATGAAGCATGTAAAGCTGTATTGACACCTGAACTGATCAGAAGTATTGTAAACCTGATACCAGATAGCTGGATACCGGAAGAGAACATGGCTGAAGCTAGCCGTGAGGGTGTGCGTAATGTGTATGCTGAATTTTTGTTGCAGCGGTTAAACTCATCTCACAACTTTGTAAAAGAAGCGCAAAATGCCAGGAAAGCACTTATTTGAGTATGCGGTGATACGTATTGTACCCAAGGTAGAGCGGGAGGAATTCCTGAATGCCGGCGTTATTCTTTATTGTAAAGATCTCAGGTATTTGCAGGCCAGGTTCAATATTAATGAGAAGCGTGCACGGGCATTTTGTGAAAAGATAAGTATAGAAGAATTGCAACAACACCTGGATGCGTTTGATGCCATTTGTAAAGGTGAAAAGGATGCAGGCCCCATTGCTCAATTAGATATTGCAAGCAGATTCAGATGGTTGACAGCTAAACGCAGTACTATAGTACAAACATCGCAAGTACACCCCGGCCTAAGTGACGACCCTGTTGCAACATTGCAAAAACTATATGAGCAACTGGTAATGTAATTGTATTTTTTGCAGTTGTAAATTTTTCTCATCGGTAGTACTTTCATGTTATGGATAATATAGGTGTTATTGTACTCCTGCTTTTTGCTGTTACATTTTTAGCTGTATTAAGTAATAAATACAAGTTTCCGTTTTCCATTATCCTGGTACTATGTGGCGTAGCTATTAGTTTGATACCATCATTGCCTGTAATTCAACTTAATCCAAGTGTAGTATTCCTTATATTTCTGCCACCTATGTTGTATGAAGCGGCATGGAATACCAGCTGGCACGATTTCAAGTCGTCGGTAAGGCCCATAGCCTTTGCTGCTGTTGGACTGGTGCTGTTTACAACAAGTATGGTAGCAATAGCTGCACATGCATTAATACCCGATATAAGCTGGCCAGTAGCCTTTTTAATTGGAGCTATAGTATCTCCGCCAGATGCTGTGGCAGCCATATCCATAACAAAGGGCTTAGGGCTACCACCTAAAATAATAGCCGTATTGGAAGGAGAAAGTTTGTTGAACGATGCAAGCGGCCTTATAGCATACAAATATGCGCTGATAGCTATAACCGCAGGTAACTTCGTGCTTTGGGAGGCTGAATTGAATTTTATCATAATTGCTGCGCTGGGAATAGGGTTGGGGTTACTTGTAGGGTATACGATGTATATAATACACAAGAAATTTATCTGTAATCCTGTAATTGAGGTGACACTTACTTTTCTTACACCTTTTGCTGCTTATTTACTGGCCGAGCACTTTCATATTTCGGGGGTACTAGCGGTAGTAACAACTGGGTTGTTTCTGTCGTTCCGTTCCAATATTATTTTTAATCATCAAAGCCGTATTATGGCTTATTCGGTATGGGAGGTTGTTACTTTTATACTGAATGGGTTGGTATTTATTTTCATAGGCCTGCAACTATCCAGTGTTATGAAAGGTATTGGGAACTATAGTGCCGGCCAGCTTGCACTGTATGGTTTTACAATATCCCTGGTTGTTATCATTGTTCGTTTTATCTGGATATTACCGGCTTCATTGTTTCCTAAAAGACTTGGCAAATTGCTAAAGCAGAAAGAAGCATTTGAACCAAGAAATTTGGTGGTATTTGGTTGGTCGGGTATGAGGGGAGTAGTATCTATGGCGGCAGCTTTGGCAATACCACTCACCATGCCTGATGGCAGCCCTTTCCCGCATCGCAACCTTGTTATTTTTCTTACGTTCTGTGTTATCTTTTCAACGTTGGTAGTATTAGGGCTCACGTTGCCCTGGGTAGTTCGAAAACTTAAAATTGAGCCTCATTCGCTTGTGGCAGAAGAGTATATGGTAAGAACTGAAGTAGTTCAGAAGGTCATTACACATATAGAAGAGAACTTATCATTGCTACCCGATGAATTGCTGAACAACATTAAGAGTAAGTACGAAGTGAAATATAACAGGTTGCAAAAAACCGATCTTCCGTCTAACTATTTTGGCGGTGGTAAGGTGCTGTCAGGAAATGTATTTCACGAATTCTCCAAGACGCAGATAGATCTTATTGGTGTAGAAAGGGAAGTATTGCAGGCTATGCATAAATTTGGACAAGCGAGTGAGGAGATAATACGCAAAATAGAACGGGAGCTTGACCTTGAAGAGGTAAGGCTGCAAATGGAAATGACCAACTAAAAATAAAAGCCACCCTGAAGAGGGCGGCTTATTTCATTTGGTGTACATCTGCTATTTGCGAACTTTTATATTCAGATTATCATCTTTTCCTTTTATAATAATCTTATCTGCATCCATGTAAGGCCTATATTTTTGATAAATAGCCTGGCTTTGTAATGCACCATTTATATATAGTTCATTCCCATTTTTACGTACTGTATATCCTTCTTCTTTATTAATAACACCATCGGCTTGCATTTTTTGCACTAGTTGATAAGCACTGAAGCCATTCTTTCTTTCTGGTTTTACATCGTTCTTTAATAATGCAATATGTGCACGGGCACTATCCATTTGAACTTTTGCTTCAGCTATTTGCAAATGCATTTCTTTACGCCTGTCTTCACTAAATTCTTTTGCCATTTCAGCTTTTGCTTTTTGTATCTCAGCCCTGGCTTTACCCATCTCTGCACGTATCCTGTCTTTTTCAGCCGGATCATTTATGTTTTTCATGGATTTTTCGAGCGAAAGCTGAACTTGTTTATCTATATCATCCCAGTTAACACTGTTCATTGCAGTATTGATGCTGTTATCTATCACATCCCAATCAACATTAGCCAGTGCCTTATCGATATTAGGTCCCAGTTCGTCCCAATTCACCTCACTGAGTGCTTTATTAATTTCCGCCCCAATGTCCTCACCATTTATATCAATGTCTTTCATCACTTTTATGCTTCTATGCACTTTGTCATCTATTTCTTTTTGCAAATCTTGGGGTATGCCATTTATATCGTCGTAAACAGTTTTTTTACCATTGCTATCTATAATAACAACTTTCGATTTAGTGATCTTCTCGGCTTTAGGTTCTTTTTCATCCTTTTTTCTTTGTGCAAAAGATGGGGTATAACAAATGGCAGAGATAGTGATTCCTGCTACCAGCAATAGGCATAGGCCCAGGTAGCCATAATTAACGGGTTGTTTTTTCATTTCTACTATGCGTTTTATTCGGTTGAGTAAATGACCGCCATTTCCGGCCGCTGCCATTGTTAGCGATCGTGTGCGATATGATTCGAGATTAGCTAGGGCTTTTGCGTATGGTATTGGGTAGTGAGTGTAGCTCAATACTTCATCGTCGCAGCAGTATTCACGTTCTCTCCTTATTTGCGCTGATATAAGCCATGCGAAAGGATTAAAGAACAGAATGGTTTCTACTACGGTTTGGATGATATTAAGCAAATAATCGTTACGCTTTATGTGCGCCAGTTCATGTATTAGTATAGCTTCCAGCTCTTCGGTAGATAGGTTGTTGACGCTTGCGACCGGTAAAAGGATAATTGGTTTCAGGTAGCCGATGGTGGCGGGTACGTCTACCTTATTGCTGATAAACAGGCCTATCTTCTTTGTGATGTCTTGTTCTGCCATCAGGCCAGTCATCATTTCAATAACTGATAAAGGTGGCGTTTCAAGACCTTGGTTGCGCAGGCGTTTTATATTGATGAGATTGAGGGTAAGGCGCATACTCATCAGCAATATGCCTAGCCCGTATAATACTACTAGCAGCGGTAGGGCTCTTTCTATACTAGCAATGAAACTATCCAGTCTGCCATGCTGTTGTGGCAGGGTAGATGTAAGCAGTGTTTTAGAACTGCTGAAGCTACCGCTACTCTCTGTTATTTTTACGATTGAAAGCTGCAATTGAGACCATTCCTGGTAAAAATCAATAGCAAAACTTCCAAACAAAAGCATAAGGCTTCCAAAGGCCATACCATACTTATGTTTGGCTTGTATACTGGGAAATAAGGCAAGAATTATCCATAACGCTACAAATACCAATGCACCTTGCCACAACGAGTGTAGTATTGCCCAGCCCAGGCTATGTACTATCATGTAGGCGTTGCTCATAGCTATATATTATTTTTTGTTATTGTTTTCTTTTTCTATCTGGTTAAGGTATTCCCTTATTTGGTCCAGCTCTGTGTTGCTGGTTTTGTGGTTGCCCAGCGCTTGCATCACCATTTGCATGGTCGATCCGTTGAAAACATTATCTACTATTCGCTGCACAATTTGTCCCTGTGTGCTTTCTTTCGATATGGCTGCCTTATATATATGTGTCTTGCTGCTGGTATCGCGTGTGAGTAATTTTTTATCATGCATTATTTGCATCAGCTTAAGGGTAGTGGTGTAGCCCACTTCTTTGGTTTGCTCCAGCACTTCATGTACATCTCGCACAGTGCTGTCGCCTTTTTCCCAAAGTATGTTGAGTATCTCCAGTTCGCTATCTGTTGGTTTTACTTGCATATTAATTTTATTCTACGAATAGTTTCGTACACAAATCTACGAATAGTTTCGTAAGTGCAAATTATTATTTGCTAAAACTTTGCTAAAGCAGAAAGCCAATACTTCTATAAATAGATACTTCGAGTTTATTTATACTTTTTTGTACAGATAACTGTACCTTTGCAGCTGATTTCCAGATATACCATATTTTACACATGGACGAGAAGACCAGTCATATTG
>JAEZIL010000351.1 GCA_023436685.1 Bacteroidota bacterium
GGCTAAGTATCATTGAATTACAAAAAGCAAAAGGCATTGGTGAAGCAAGAGCCATCACTATTGCTGCCGCGCTGGAGCTTGGAAGAAGGAGGCAAATAAGTGAGGGGCTGCAACGTCCTACTATTGGTGGTGCCAGCGATGCTGCTGAAATATTCCTGCCCCTGCTGCAAGACCTGAACCACGAAGCATTTTGCGTCCTATATCTTAACCATTCTAATAAAGTATTGAGGCATGAGTTGATAAGTCACGGAGGCATGACTGCTACTGTAGCCGATATACGTATTATACTAAAGAATGCTTTGCTGCACAATGCCAATAAAATAATCATTGCTCACAACCATCCTTCAGGCAACCTAAAACCAAGTACTGCTGATAAAGACCTTACTGCTAAAATAAAGGAAGCAGCCAGCTGGATGGATATACAATTACTTGACCATTTAATAATTGCGGGGAACAGCTATTTGAGCCTTGCCAATGAGGGCATTATTTAGGTTTTAAATTATTATATTGCGGCATCTTTTTCAGTTTTGGATTAGACAAACACATTATCTATCAGGCAGTTATGCTAAAAATAGGAGTTTTTGGCGCCGGGCACCTGGGCAAAATACACATACAGCAGTGGAAAGAAATTCCTGATGTTGAAATTTCGGGTTTTTACGACCCCAACGATACACAGGCAGAAACTGTGATACAAACATATGGCCTTAAACGATTTACAGATATTGAATCGTTGATACTTGCATCAGATGCACTGGATATTGTATCTACAACTACCACTCACTACAAAATAGCTAAAGATTGCCTGAAACATGGTAAACACATTTTTGTTGAAAAACCGTTAGCTCATACGCTCGAGGAGGCATCGGAACTGGTAAAACTGGTTAAAGAGGCCAATGTTAAATGCCAGGTAGGGCATGTAGAGCGTTATAATCCTGCATTTTTAGCTTTATCGAACCAGCCGCTACAGCCTATGTTCATAGAAACGCACAGACTGGCGCAATTTAACCCAAGGGGTACAGATGTATCTGTAATATTGGATCTCATGATACATGATATAGATATCATTTTACATCTTATCAAATCGCCGGTTAGGCGTATTTCAGCCAGTGGTGTATCCGTGATCAGTGAAACTGCAGATATTGCCAATGCACGAATTGAATTTGACAATGGCTGCGTAGCTAACCTTACTTCAAGCCGTATATCATTGAAGAAAATGAGGAAAATGCGGTTATTTCAACGTGACGCATATATAGGCATAGACTTCCTGGAAAAGAAAACAGAAGTGGTACGTTTAAAAGATGGTAGTGCCGAAAATGGTCTATTAGATTTTCCGTTGGAAATGCCCGATGGAAGCCAAAAGACAATTTCGGTACAAATGCCGCAAACTGAGCAGGTTAATGCAATCAGGATGGAACTTACAGAATTTATTAAGTCGATAAAGAATGATACTCCTACCCAGGTTTCAGTTTATGACGGATATCAGGCTATGGATGTAGCCCATCAAATACTAAAAAAGATGAGCCTGCACAACGAACTGCACAATTTTTAGCACAGTTCTTGCGTTATAACGACTCAACAGCCTATTTATTATTATTGAAATGAAATATATTTTTCTAACATACATATTTTTCTCTGCCATATTCATTACCGGTTGTAACATGATCAATCCAGTTGAAGATACACCTACATACGTTTACCTTGATAGCATTGCTTTTCAAATAAACGATCCCTTAAAAGAAGGTTCCGCATCTCAAAAAATTTCTAGTGCGTGGGTATATTTAGATAACGACCTGGTAGGAGCTTTTGAACTTCCGGCAAACGTACCGGTATTAGCTAAAAATGGCGGACAGATACGCGTATCGCCCGGTGTTACATATTCCGGCCTTAGCCAGCAAAACCTGTATGCTTTCTTCCAGTCAGATACTTTTTCAATAGCTGCATCAGATGCAGGTAAAATGGTACATAAAGTACCAACTGTAAGTTATTCTTCTGCTGCAAAGTTCCCCTTCAAAGAAGATTTTGAGACAGGCAATGCATTTGGAAGCCTTACAGATATTGCAACCGATACAACAATAACCCGCACCGACGATAAAACTAAAATTTTTGAAGGTGGGGGCGCAGGGTTTATTTATTTGGACGCGAACCATACTACTTCTGAAAACATTTCCAATCAAAGCTTTGCTATAGCACAAGGCAACTCTTTTGTAGAATTAAACTATAAATGCAACACCTCATTCCAGGTAGGTTTAATAACCACGTATGCAGGAAAAATTGAGTATGGTTATTTGGGGGGTGTTTATGCGCGCGAAAGCTGGAATAAAGTATATATCGATATTTCAAAATTTACCAGTACTTACCCATCGTCGCAGTACCGATTAATAATAAAAACCGGGCTTGATGAAGGCCTGAGCACCGGGTATGTATTATTAGACAACATTAAGGTATTGAGCTACTAGACTTTATTATGAGCCTTACCTACCCCAAAAAAAGGGCTATCCGGCAATTAATCATTTGCGACTACACTTCAGCTGTAGTGGCATGGATGGCTTTTTGGGCTTACCGGCACCAATTGCTGGATGGGTTGGGCTTTTTTGAATCTTTAGGTGGCCTTCTGATACGCGACTATTTCTTTGGACTGATAGTTATACCCCTTAGTTGGTTATTTCTTTATCTCTTGTCAGGTACTTATTTCGACCTGTATCGTAAATCGCGCTTGCATGAAATAAACAGAACACTGATCTCCTGCATATTGGGCAGTATTTGTGTATCGCTCTTTGTATTTGCAAATGACGCAATGGATTATTCCTATTTCATAAAAATGACGGGGCGCTACCTGTTTATTCATACAAGCTTTACACTCTTCTTACGGCTGGTCTTACTTAACAGAATAAAAAGAAATATTATCGATGGCAATGTTGGCTTTAGTACATTAATTATCGGGGGAAATCAAAAGGCTATTCAAATATATAAGCAGGTAAAAGATAGTCCTAAAGTGCTGGGCAACATCTTTAAAGGGTTTATTTATTCTAACCAGGAATCCAGCAATGGTATGAGTAAATATTTACCTCAGCTTGGACACTTGTCTCAATTGGAAAGTATTATTGACGAACACGGTATAGAAGAAGTTATTGTAGCTGTTGATTCGTCAGAACATCATTTACTTGAAAACATCCTAACACGGCTAAGCTACCGGCCTGTAGTTATAAAAGTATTGCCCGATATGTATGACATTATCTCAGGTTCTGTAAAAACCAGCAATGTTTACGATGCGGTGCTGATTCATATTCACCCGGAACTAATGCCCGACTGGCAACGTGTTTGCAAACGCACTTTGGATATAACAATATCGTTATTGGCTATAATTCTTTTGTCACCGCTTTTCATATTTGCTGCAATTAAAGTATGGTTATCATCTCCCGGCCCTATCATTTATAAGCAAAAACGTATAGGGCTATATGGAAAGAACTTCAACATCTATAAGTTTCGCTCCATGTTTGTTGATGCTGAGGAAAGCGGCCCGGCATTATCAAGCAAAATGGATCCCCGTATTACTAAATGGGGCCGCATAATGCGTAAGTGGCGCATTGATGAATTACCACAGTTTGTTAATATACTAAAAGGCGATATGTCGCTGGTGGGACCACGCCCTGAAAGGCAACATTTTATAGATATAATCAGCGAAACCCATCCGCATTATAAATATCTACACAAAGTAAAACCGGGACTTACTTCATGGGGTATGGTACAGTATGGCTATGCCGAAAATGTACAGGAAATGCTGGAGCGTATGAAATACGATCTTTTATACATAGAAAACTGTTCTTTAGCCCTCGACCTGAAAATTATGCTCTATACCCTGATGGTATTATTCCAGGGCCGTGGGAAATAACAGCCCGTTATTTATATTTAGATATTCCATAGCCTCACCCAAAATAAAAAAGCTTCCTGTTATTAGCATAACATCGTCGCTTTGCATCTTATCTTTTGCCGATTGTACTGCATTTGCCACACTACTATATGAGGTACCCTGTAGGCCAAATTCACCGGCTTTCTCTTGCAAGTCTTCAACAGGCAATGCCCTGGGTATATCTGCTGCGCAGAAATAATAAATGTACTCCTTAGAAAAAAGAGCCAATGCTTTAGCAACATCCTTATCTTTCACAAACCCCAGAACAATATGTTTTTGCTTTGCTGATATACCCGACAGTTGACTTAATACTTCTTTTATGCCAGCTTCATTATGCGCTACATCACCAATTATCAAAGGCCTTTGTTGCAGGATATCCCAGCGTCCTTTCAAGCCGGTTAGTTTCTTTACTTTCGACAGTGCATTTAACGCTACAGATAATGGCAGGCTAAATCCCATATTAGCTAATACATCAATAGCTGCTAGTACGGTTTTAATGTTATGATATTGATAGTGCCCAGTCAGGTCGCATTGAAGGTCGTACATCTCACGTTTAGCCCTATGTACAGCTTTATACTTTTGCACATTTATATCCTTGCCTGTTTTAACAAGATCCCATAATGCATCTGCATAAAACACAGTACTTTGTTTATGGACGGCGTTCTCAAAAAATACACCTTCTATTTCAGGCTGCTGCTGGCCTATAACTACCGGTACACCTTGCTTTATAATGCCCGCCTTTTCATTTGCTATAGCTTCAAGGGTATTTCCTAAAATATCTACATGGTCGTAACTAATATTAGTAATTACAGACAGCACCGGAGTTATTACGTTAGTGCTATCCAATCTACCGCCCAAACCGGTCTCAATTATAGCTATATCTACCTGCTCTTCTGCAAAGGCCGTGAATGCCATTGCAACAGTTATCTCAAAAAAAGATGGTTGAATACGTCCGATAGCTATTTTGTTGCGTTCAACAAAGTTCACTACCCAGTCTTTTGAAATAAGTCGGCCGTTTATTCTAATACGTTCTCTGAAGTCAACTAAATGTGGTGAGGTGTACAAACCTACTTTATAGCCCGCCTCCTGAAATACGGCCGCCAGCATGTGGCTCGTGCTGCCTTTACCATTAGTGCCGGCAATATGAATGCTCTTAAATTTCTCCTGTGGTTCACCTAACGTCGTACATAGGGCATAGGTATTGGTAAGGTCTTTCTTTATTGCACTTGCTCCTTGTTTAGAAAACATAGGAAGCTGCTCAAAAAGGAAGTCGATGGTTTGTTGGTAAGAAGTATGATTGTCCATATAATGGATCAGGAACGTGTTTTGAACACAAAAGTAATATTCCCGAATTGCTCTTCGGGCGCATCTTCACTTTTGTTGAATTTGATTTTGTCGGCCTTACGTAAGGCAATACCCCTTAATTCACCATTACTAGCCGATACGATTTGCTTATTAACGATAACACCCGCTTTATTTACAGTAACCCGAACAACTACTCTGCCACCTTCTTTAAAGTCAGCATCAGGCGGAGGAAATGCTACGATAGATCTTCCACCCAAAGTATGGCTGATCCCTCCATTTCCATTACCCGGCGAACCTTCATAGTTTGATGCACCCGGTGTACCACCAGGCACTCCTCTATCTCCATTGCCTGTAGTATTGCCTTCGCTGGTGCCCGGCGCATTGCTGGCAGCGTTATTGCCCCCCTTGCCATTTCCACTACTATATACGTAGCGCGCACGTTGTGGTGCAGGCTTGTTATTAGCTTCATTGCTTTGCGCAACAGTATTTGTATTCCTACTCTCGGCACGGTTAATATTGCGGCCACTGCTGGTGCTGGTTTCCCTGATGACCGGAGCATCTTCCCTGTTCGAGCGCAACACTTCAGTGGCGTCATTTCTTTCAGATGATGTACTTCTGCCAGATAGTAGCACTCTATCTCTCGCCGGTGCGTCTGCTATCATCGGTTGGCTATTTCCACTACCATTTTCATCTGTGCCTAAATTCACTTCCATACCCATTTCCTGAACAGGCTCTTCCTTTACCGGACTGGAATAACTAATCATAAAAAACAGCGCCAATAAAAGTATATGTACCCCGATGGTCCATCCCAGGGCTTTTACTTTTACAGGTTGAGCTGTGTATTTTTTAGCTATATCCATCTACACTAAAATAAGTAAACAAATGTAACAATAGCGTTAATGTGCAAAATCGGTATCGTAGTTCTTCATACGTTCTATTGGCGGATTATAGTAGCCATATTTCAGGCTCGGGAATTCTTCACGCAATAGCTCCATCATTTGCTTTATTCCTATACATTCTCCAGTGTCATTAAAACCAATTTTGCCTAGATACCAGTCAGGGTCAATATTGAAATTGCGCCATTGTATCATGCTGAGACCGGTGTACTTTATTACCTCCCTCAGTGCTTCGTACTCGTCAACACTATCTGTCATACCCGGGAATACAAAGTAATTGATAGACGCCCACCCCCCATGCTTACGCACTATTCGCAGGCTTTCAATAATGTCTTCAAACTTATAATTATTAGGTAAATAGTATTTAGTATATACTTCAGGACGCACAGAGTTCAAGCTCACCCTTATACTATCTAAACCAACCTGCATTAGCTTCTCTACAGCATCGGGCTTGCTGCCATTGGTATTTATATTGATACTGCCTTTGTTTGTGTGCTTCCGTATTTCAATGATCGATCCGCGAATGGTTTCCCACATCAGCAATGGCTCACCTTCACACCCCTGCCCAAAACTTACTATGGGATAAGGGGCTGTTTCCAGGTGAGGAACAGTGTATTCAACAATCTCTTGCGCTGTAGGCTTAAATGTAAGCCTGTCTTGCGATGATGTGATGATCTCATCTTGCGGTTGAAAGGAAATACAGCCAATACAATTGGCATTGCAAGCCGGCGAAGATGGTATAGGACATTCCCACCTGCCCATAAAATAATTACGAGCAGCGGGGCAATGGTAAGTTAGTGCGCAATTGTTAGCTATATGGTCTACCAACCTGTTGTGCGGATATGCCTTGAGCATCTGCTCTACGCCTTCCTTTACAGTAGTGTCGTTATAGCCGCTGCACTCCTGTCTTATATCCTGCTCTATACGTACTGCTGGCACATAGAATTTATTGTCAAGCCAGCCAACCGCTGTATAGCAGAACAGTGGCAATGTTTGTGCATCGGGTATTGCCTCGAAGGCTGCCAGGTAAAAGCCGGTATGTGCAGGCGGTATGAATGCTGCAACAGCCCAGCCTTTTTCGCAAAGGCGCATTTCACCTGTTTTTACATCTATACCTATCCCTCGCCTGTCAGGCAACTCATATAGCGAGCCCCCATCTGGTAGTTCTATCCAATCCTCATCAGGAATGGGCATTGCATCCCAACCTGAACGCCCAACTACGTACAGCGATGTATCCTCAAAAATATTGCCTTTCCCGTCAGAGTACAGTAAATACGGCGTTGTCATACTATATCAAAATATTAAAAATACTACCAATCATTCTTATCCCGTTTTGCACGTCCAGCTTCTATTTGCTGTTCACAAAACCTTTCAAATTGTTGTTTATCGAAATCTGTAGCCCCTACAGTCCATTGAAATAATCTGTTATCTGAACAGTTCACAGTAAGTGTACCAAAACGCAACAGCAACTGATCAATATCCATCCAGGCTACGAAACGCTTACGCGAAGTAACAGGTAATTTCACCCCTTCCTCATCTACAAATATTTTCAGGCTGCTATCGCCCTGGTTCTCCCAAATAATGGCAAACAATAAAGCGGCGCTTAATACACTAAACATTACTGCCGGTGGTGTCCACTTTTGTATGGCAGCAAAACTGGCCAGGCCAAGCATTATCATCAGTTCAAATACCCTTACAACTCTGTTCACTTTTTTGCCCAGCAGCCATTTGTTGCGAAACATGGCCAGCAGCATTAGCAATACGCCTACGGCCAGTAAGACTAAACCCCATGTTGCAGCCGGATCATAGAAATAAGACAATACAGCACCTGCACCAATAGAGGCCAGTGCAACCAATAAATGCAGTGCTGTGACCTGGTGTGATTTTACCCTTTGCTCGGTAAGTGGTAATTCGAAAACCATACGGGCTGCAAAGGTAAGTTAAATATAGGTTTGGCTGATATTATGCCACAGTATCGGGTGGCACTTGTTCAGTATCGCCACCGGGCAACTTCACCTCAAAATCTTTAAGTGTCTTAGATATATCGCCTTGCAGCAATAACTTGCCAGTCTCAGCCATTTTCCTCAGCCTCCAGCCCAAATAAAGATCGCCTGTGGGAATTCCAAATTTGCTCAAGGCCTGGTTAACTATCTTATGTGCTTTTTGAAACTGGTGTGAGCAGAAGCTGGCCAGTTGGTTATCGTAATATTCCTCTGCCTGAGAAACCAGTTTTTTGCCCCCACCATGTGTGCGGATGCCTGCATTTTCTTCTACTAGTTTACGCCATTCTTCTCCATCCACCTCAACTTCGGCAGGGGTTACCTGGCGTGCCAGCTTTCGGGCCTTCACTAGTTCTTTGGGTAATATCTCACTTATGCTTTTAGGATAAAAGACTTTGCCATTCACATCAAGAAAAGGGAGATTGGCGATATTCACCAGATAAAATCTGCCCATGTGTTTCGACAAATAAGGCAGTATCCAATGGTAAGCAGTAACATCGGCAGGTGCGGGGGCCATCCAAAACCAAACCTGTATGCTATCATTTTTATACATAGCGCCCGATATTTCTAGCAAGCGCTCCATATCATCTACCACAATAGGGTTCTTTTCATTGATAACCACCTGTTGCCAAAACTGGCTGCGAGTATCGCTAAAACCACCACCCTCTTGCTTTTGAATAGGCCCAACATGTAATATGTCTTTCAAAACCACTACCTCACCCTGCATAGCGGGTTCGTTCGTTACTGCCTCCTGTAAAGGTATTGCTGCTATATCACCAACTACTAAATGATAGATCATACGCGCAAAAATAATGGGCAAATAGTAAAAATCAGCATTGTTTTAACACAACATTCCTGATAGTAATATGCTGTATTCAATAATACTATAACACCTTATTAGTAGTAAAAATTATAAATTTGTGCCTCGCAAAAAAAGATATAATGGCTGTAACGCAATTAAAGAATTACGCGGAAGGGAAATGGGTAACTGCAAAGCAGGAAGGTGATGTATTATACAATGCCATAACCGGCGACTCAATATACACAGCCAGCAGTGAAGGACTGGATTTTGGCGCCATGATGGACTATGCCCGCAAAGTGGGCGGGCCGGCGTTACGCAAACTCACCTTCCATCAAAGGGGCCGCATGCTAAAAGCTTTGGCTATGCACCTGATGGAGAAAAAAGAATATTTCTATAAGATAAGCTCATATACAGGAGCTACCCGTACCGATTCCTGGGTAGATATTGAAGGCGGTATCGGCAATTTGTTTGCTAATGCAAGCTTGCGTCGCCAGTTTCCTGATGAACGCTTTTATGTAGATGGTGAGGCTGCCAGGCTTTCCAAGAATGGCACTTTTATTGGCCACCATATCATGGTGCCACGCGAAGGTGTTGCCATACATATCAACGCATTCAACTTCCCTGTATGGGGTATGCTGGAAAAAATAGCGGTGAACCTGCTGGCAGGTGTTCCTGCCATCGTAAAACCGGCTACACTTACCTCTTATCTTACCGAAGCTGTATTTGAAGAGATCATCAAATCGAACATACTGCCCGAAGGTTCTCTTCAGCTGATATGCGGTAGCGCACGTGGCATATTAGATACTATTGAAACGCAAGACGTAGTAACCTTTACCGGTTCTGCTGAAACAGGCCGCAAACTGAAATCGCACCCGCGCATATTGTCGGAAGCTGTTTCCTTCAATATGGAAGCAGATTCTTTAAACTGCTGCGTACTGGGGCCGGATGTAAAACCTGGCTCTGCTGAGTTTGATATTTTCATTAAGGAAGTAACCCGCGAGGTAACTACAAAAGCGGGGCAAAAATGTACTGCCATACGCCGTATCATGGTGCCTGCCGATATGATAGAAGATGTGCAGATAGCTCTGGGTAAAAGGCTGCAAAGCACTACTGTGGGCGACCCCGGCGTTGAAGGTGTACGTATGGGCCCATTGGCAGGTATCTCTCAGCGCAACGAAGTACGCGAGAAAGTACAGCAACTAGCCAAAAGCCAGCAAATAATCATTGGCGACATGGAAAAGTTTGAAGTAGTGGGTGCAGATAAAGAAAAAGGAGCATTTCTGCCGCCATTGATATTCCTGAATACTGATCCATTCGTTAACCTCGATTGCCATAATATAGAAGCATTTGGCCCGGTATCTACACTGATGCCCTATAACGACCTGGATGAAGCTATTGAATTAGCAAAGCTGGGTAAAGGTTCGCTGGTATGTTCAATTATAACAGCCGATGATAACGTTGCTAAAGAATTTGTGCTTGGCACTGCAACCATGCACGGCCGTATACTGGTGCTGAACAGCGACTGCGCTAAAGAAAGCACAGGTCATGGCTCGCCAATGCCTTTGCTGGTACATGGTGGCCCGGGCCGCGCAGGAGGTGGCGAGGAGATGGGCGGCAAGCGTGGTGTACTGCACTATCTGCAACGCACGGCTATACAGGGCTCGCCAACTACCATCACAGCCATTACCAATGTGTATCAACAGGGTGGCAAACAAAATGAAACAGACATCCACCCATTCCGCAAGCACTTTGAAGATTTGAAAGTGGGCGACACTGTTATTACCCATAAACATACAGTAAGCGAAACCGATATCACTAACTTCGCTAATGTGAGCGGCGACAACTTTTACGCTCATATGGATGCTACATCGTTGGAAGGCACCATCTTTGAAGGACGAGTTGCACATGGTTATTTTGTGTTATCTAAAGCTGCGGGCTTATTTGTTGACCCTAAGAAAGGCCCGGTATTGCTGAACTATGGTATAGATGAGGCGAGGTTCACAAAACCTGTTTATCCCGGCATGACGATAGGCGTGAAGCTTACTGTAAAAGAAAAAGTAGACCAGGAAAAGCGCAGCGACGATGACATAGCTAAGGGAATAGTAAAATGGCTGGTAGACGTGTACGATGAAACAGGGGAAACTGTTGCCATTGCTACCATACTTACTATGGTGAAGAAGAGGAACCAGGACTAAAAGCTTTAGCACCATATGGATAGAAAGAAGCATACTGTAAGACAAAACGCACTCTTTTTAGCCTTAATTGAATTGAACTTATATTTGCCGATAAATTGTGTAACACATGCAGCATGCAGAAGGATATGTTCGTAGCAATATTGAACAAGGTATAGCAACCATAGAGTTTTATCATCCGTCAAGCAATTCGCTACCTGGCGAAATATTAAACGATCTTGCAAAAACAATAAATGATATCGGAATCGATGATCGTGTAAAAGTTATTATTATTCGCAGTGCAGGCGATCGCGCATTTTGCGCAGGTGCCTCTTTCGATGAACTGATAGCTATTGAAACCGAAGCTGACGGCAAAAAATTCTTTAGCGGTTTTGCCAATGTAATCAACGCTATGCGTAAATGCCACAAATTTATTATTGGCCGTGTGCAGGGTAAAGCTGTAGGTGGTGGCGTAGGTTTGATTGCAGCAACCGATTATGCTATTGCAATAGAGGATGCGTCGGTTAAACTAAGTGAACTTGCAGTTGGTATCGGCCCATTTGTAGTAGGCCCTGCTGTTGAACGTAAAATAGGGCTTTCATCATATTCGCAACTGGCAATAGATGCTACAGAATGGCGTTCTGCCGAATGGGCTAAAAAGCACGGTCTGTACGCCGAATTGCATAGTAATATTGATGAAGTGGACGATGCTGTAAAAAGCTTGGCCAATAGATTAGCACATAGTAGCCCCGATGCTATGGCACAACTAAAGAAGATCTTTTGGCATGGAACAGAGCATTGGGACACATTGCTTTCAGAGCGTGCAGCTATAAGCGGCCGCCTGGTTCTAAGTGAGTTTACACGCAATGCCATTAATAAATTCAAAACAAAATCAGTTAATTAATAAAAAAAGCCGGTAAAATTTACCGGTTTTTTTTATTAATTTCTTTAGCAGCTTCCAGCAGCACCTGCTCATATCTATCCACTATATACGGCCAGCTGTACTGATTATTTATCTTACTAATGTTATTATCAATAAACGATTGGTAGCTTTTCTTTTCTCCTGCCTCCTTTATTACTTGGGCCAGTTTTTTATCATTCGAAAAATATAACGCATCGCTACCAAGTACAGCCTTATTGAAAACATTGTCATGGGCCACAATAAGCGTGCTGCAACCCATCGCCTCCAGCAAAGATGGATTGGTGCCACCTACTGAGTGACCATGAAAATATAAATGGGAAAAATAGCGTAGATTATTTATTATCGAGAGATCATATATAGCACCCAGAAAACGGATACTATCATTTGCGCCGTAGGTAGTTTTCAAATAGGTACCAAAACTATTCCCTGTATTGCCTATAACTATAAGTGGCCTTGCTGAAGCACTTGCCAAGTGCCCCTTAATAATAGTTTCAATATTATTCTCCGGCTCCATGCGTGCTATCAGCATATCATATGCATAGGGCTGCAAATTGAATTGCTGCAACACACCGGCTTCAGGCCTATCAAACACATCAGCACCATATGCTATAAAATGAGAACTTTTGTTGTATTCTTCTTTCAGGTACTCCTGTATACCTACAGAATCGGCCACCAGCATATCAGCATGTTTAGCAGCCCAACCTTCAGCAATCTTCAAAAATTTTTGTGCTTTTTTCGAGTATTTACTTCGTTTCCATTCAAGACCATCCATATTTACCACATTGCTACAGTACTTTGGCCAACGCCAAAACCATATACTATTGCTTGTATAGCCTAGCTGCAATAAAACATCATAATTCCTTTTCCTTGCATCGTTGATACAGTTAAGATCATAAATGAACTGGCCAGGCGTACCTAGTTTATGTTCAGGGTCATTACAATGGATAATGCTTACACCATTCCATTCCTTTTCCTGGTACTCGTGATTGTGACTGTTATACACCCACACCTTATGGCCTTTAGCAACCAAACCTGCAGCAAGATACTCAGCGCACTGCTCAAACCCACCATACCTATTAGGGATTCCCCGTGTACCCAGAATGCCTATTTTAAGAGAAATGCTCATTATTGGCTGCAAAAAAACACTAAACTTTTAATACTTGCTTGTAGGCAGCCAAAGTTTCTTCAGCAGCTTTCTTCCAGGTATACTCTTTTAATATGCGCTGCCGGAAATTTTCATTGTAGGGCGCATTATAAGCTGCTTCCACAGCGACTTTTATAGACTCTTCATTATCGGGATCGCAATACCAGGCATCGTCTTTAAAATAGTCGCGCGTATCGCCCTTATCAGTTACTACAATATTACAGCCCATTACCGCTGCTTCCAGCGATGACAAACCCGTAGTTTCAAAATAGCTTGGTAACACATGTACCCTTGCATTGCTATAAGCAGTATATAGCATATCGCCGCTTATCCAGCCATCTATATAAACGTTACCTGCAGCCTCTGTTTTACAAGCTTCATAATAACTGATATTATTAGGCGAAGCCTTGCCATATAGAAAAAGCCTGTACTTAGTATTGTTCAAAGCGCGTATCAGACGCAACTGGTTCTTTCTCGTTTCAATACGCCCCATGCACAAGACAGCGTCTTTATATTTTTCGCTGGAAGGGTATTGCCTGGTGGTCATTTCGGTATTGATGCCATTGGGTACCACATGATATGGTGTGGTTACAGGGTATTTTGATACAAACCTGCGATATTCGCTTTCTGAGTTGGGTAGTAGCATTGCCGCATTGCGGGCGGCTTTTAAAATAGATGCTTTATGCCCCAACCATAAATATTCTTTACTAACAATCTTCTCACCGTTTTTTATAGCTCTTGCTATGGCCTTGATATATTCCAGCCGCTCATCGGAGAAAAGCCTGCCTAAAATGCTTTTAAATCCGCTTTCTTTACCTTTTACTGTGCCATATTCTACAAATATGGTTGATATTAAATACGGTTTGCGTGAGCGCCTTGCATGTTTTAAAATATCAGCCGGCCTTATTATGTTAAAAAAATGCAACAAATCGTATTTAGAGTAATCTATCTTTTCATGCGCTAAATAAATATCAATATCTACCCCCATCTCGCGAAGATTAGCTGCTGTTTCTTCCAGTTGGGTAGTGTCGCCCCCGGCAGATGTATACAATGTAGAGCGAGATATATAGGCTACCTTCATTTAGGCTTCTTTTTAAAAAGCTTATAAAAATTCATGCGCAGGGAAGATGGTAAAAACGAAAACAGGTAAAGCATGTATGAATTAGGGTTTTTAGGAAAGTACTGTATGGCCTTACGCAGGTTAAACCTTGCCAGTTTTGCGTCGGGGTTGTTCCACAAATATTTTTTTGCAATCATAGAATAATATGACGCCTGTTTGTAATGCTCCAGGTTTTGCCCCGAGATGATGGCTTTCAACTGCTTAGCATCTTCTTCAGTTACATATCCATTGTGTATGGAGCGTTGCCTGATCTCCAAAAAATCTTTACCTCTCCATTTTTCATCTATCGTTACAGATTCCGGATTGAAACGTACATCTAAAACTATATCGCGGGTATTACAAACTTTGCCTGTTTCCATTAGCTTTTTCCAAAATAAATGGTCTTCAAATGTCCAGGCATTCTTAGGATAGAGACCTGCTTGTATCGCAGATGCTTTGTAGAAAGTAACACAAGGATGTATAAAAGGGCATTTATAGTCAACAATTTCCAGTATCTCTTCGTGGCTATGCCCTGCTGTATCTAAATGCATTAAATAATTACCGTCCTTATCCATCACATCGGCTTCGCCACCCACCATAATATACTGGGGATGATCGCGCAAAAAATCTACTTGCAGTTGAAGCCTTTGTGGCCTGCAAACATCATCAGCATCCATTCTGGCTATCAATACTCCTTTACTCTTTAAAATGCCTTCGTTCAAAGATGCGATCAATCCTTTATTAGGCTGATCTATTAATACGATACGAGGATCGTCATATCGTTTTATTACTGAAAGCGTATCATCTTTTGAACCATCGTTAATTATTAAAAATTCAAAATCGGCATAGGTTTGATTTAAAATACTCTCAATAGCCTCTTGTATATAGGGACCCGCATTATATGCAGGCATTAAAACAGTAACGTATGGATTTTCAGGCATCTAATTCCTTCTTATATACATCTTTAAATAATAGCAGCTCAAAAACAACTGTTAAGGACAGCATTTCGAACCAATATTCGAAACCGAAAAAAGCAAGAAGCATTAGCAGCAAATATCGGCTATAGTTTATCTTTTTCCACCTCTTAAGTATAAACCACAAATAGCAACAAGCAAATAGAATAATACCGATCAAACCATACTCGCCGGATATTTGATTATATACACTATTGGGCATGTTTATGGTTGAATGTTCGGACACCGGCAATGCATGTACATAAAGAAGTGTATACAAGTGAAACTGAACAAATACCGGACTAATATAAATATCTTGTATAGGGTAACTACCCTGCATATTCAGGCCCGTCATCTTAATGGCTAGTTTTGATGAAAAGTTGCCTATGCCCGCACCAAAAAACAGGTCTACAACATTGCTGGTGAGATAATAAATGGTTTGTATAAATGAGTAGAGTTTTATGGGACGATAATAACTACTTAACGGAGTCTGCTCATATTTCACACCATACCAGCTCTCTATCAGAGTCTTTAGGAAATCCTGTTTTAAAACCACATTAGCGCCTTCGCCTGCAGAGGCCCTTTTATAATACTGTACATATTTAATGTTATCAGCATAGTCAATAAACAAACTATCATTAGGCTTTACCTGATAATATGCCTGACGGCTGCTGTTGATCCTGAAATTTTGAATGGACCGCTCCATTGCCTCGGAACCAGGAATAACTTTTCTTGCTGTTATAGTAGTATCCAATTGCCGCAAGCTTTCTGTCAAAGACTTATTACTCCCCATTGAGTAGGTAGTATTTATATACTTAACGTTAAGGGGAGAAAGCACGGGATATAAAACCATGGCTATAACAACCATAAGGCGTATGTAGCGCCTTCTGGCTTTATCGGGTATAAAAACATGTAGTATTACCAGCATACCTACAAGCAGCAGAAGGGTAAAGTTGCTTGTGCAAAGCAAACAGGTCAGTAAGCATGCAATAGCGAATTTAAAATTCTTATTATACAAAAAATAGATAGCGCCCAACGCGCTTACCATTGCATTTGTTACCGAATTGCTGCTAAATATCCCTTTAATATGGTCTCCTGTTGATGCTCCGAAATACTCACTTGGCTCCCAATACCAATATGGTATTAAACGCCCTGACATTAGCATTAGTTGAAACAATGCAATAACGCTTATGATTATATTAATTGCAAAAAATGCCTTGATGGTATCGGCTATACGGTCATCGTCTATATTTATTATAGCAGTATAAATTAAGTAAGAAATCAACCCGCCAATTATCCAGGTACCTACGCCTAGTACATACCCTGTTAAATATCCTGATACTGCAAACGAATGCTGGATGAATGCCGATAAGGTACCACTGATAGCTATAAGTAAATAAAACCCGGTTATTGGTGCCGGCCTTTTAAAATTGTACCCTTTATATAACACATATAAGCTATACACGATTATAGCTAGTATCTTAATATATAGCTTCACATAGGTAGCGCAGCATAAGAAGGCCAATAATGGCCAATTAATATTGTTATAAAAATGTGGTCTTGCTCTATCCATTCTTAATCACAGATTCATAAACATTAGCATTGTGCAGTGCTATCCTGCGTATATCAAATTTCTTTTTAACTGCTATATAGGCGCTATTGGATAAAGCTTCCCTAAGTTTTGGATCGTCTAACAAAAGTAAAATTTTATTAGCCAGACGTTCAACATCATCGGGGTCGGCTAAAATACCATCTTTACCATCTTCAATAACCTCCGGCCCTGAGGTGCGTTGTGTAAATATTACAGCTGTTCTATGCAGCATACATTCTAATGGTGCCAATCCAAAAGTTTCCGCATAGGAAGGGAATACTCCAATACATGATTCTTCTATATGCTTTATCAGCTCTTTTCTGGGTATATGCCCCTTAAAAACCACCGATGCCCTTGCCTTTTCGCTAAGTAACGATATTGCTGCTTTTACCGACCCTTTACCACATACCCAAAGCGTAGCATTCGCCTTCTGTTCTATCACCAGGTTCCAGGCTTTCATTAGCTGATATATGCCTTTCTTCCCTGCAAGCGTACCTGTAAATATTACACGGTCACGTATCTTATCTCTTTGCTTTATTTCTATGTTGGTCTCTATACCATTGTAAACTACTTCAATATCCTTCCTTATGTTGAAATACGACCTCGTTTTATCGGCAGTATATTTACTCACGCTTGTAATTACCGCTGCCTTATTGAATATATCTTGTTCCATAACCAATACCTGACCTGGCTCTTTATGGCCAGCCTCGCGAGCGAAATAGGTCATGCTGCCATGCAATTTTACAATTGTCGGCACCTTAAAAAACGGGAAAAATACAGGCTTCTTACAAAATCTCATATAATCATTATAGTCAGGCATTTCAACAACCTCTATCGACCGCTCTTTAATTAATTGCGAAAGAAAATGCTGGTATTTGTGTAAACTACGTTTGATATCCCATTGTAATAACCCAAGCCTACCTAAAATCTGGTAACTGCCTCTAACCCTTAATGATTGATCGTTATAAAACCATTTTGATGCAAGCTGATACCTGAACCGGTATACCTGAACTCCTTCATCAATAAAATGGTCTTCGCCCCCATAGCCCCAATAGTATATACCCGCAACTGTAACATTGTGGCCAAGCTTCACCATTTCGCGTGCAAGGCTCTGCACCACAGTACCTATGCCTCCATGTTTTCCCGGAGGGTATTCATCGCACAAATAAAGAATATTCATCGGTTCAGGAACAATTGCAGCGTTTGTAAATGATCCTTCCGTACCAGCTTAAAGCCGATACACAGCATAATATACAATGCCACACTAAAAATCAGTTGTATCAAAATATTTTCAGTAATATATACGGCGCCACAATACCCGATACCCGCAAATAACATATATATCAATATAGCACCCAGGCGAAACCTGATAGGAGATTGCCTAAGCAACATTGAGTATGCCAATAACTGCAAAATAGTAGTGGATAAAAAAGCTATCGCTGCCCCTTTACCATTAAAGGCCGGAATAAGAAGAAGATTTAATATAAGATTAGCTACTGCGCTCGATATTGTGATGTTAGCTATCTTCCTGTAGAGCTTGCCTGTAAAGCTAATAGTCCATATCAGGTTTATAGCAAAAAGAAGGGGTATGTTCAGGGAAAGCAAAAGGAATTCCAAAGAATTGTTGCTCCCATACTTGCCATTAAACACAATATCCAATGCGGGCGACCATAATATATTAAGTATCAGTGGTATCAATACAGCTAGAAACATCTCTATCTGATATATATCCTGAATTAATCCCCGTTTTGTTTCATCTATCCTATCTTCTGCCAATAGTTTTGCGAATTTAGCCAATAATATAGGAGCTATGACAGTAATAGGTAATCTTGCCAGTTCAAATGCTCTATAAGCAAATGAATATTCGGCCGTAACAGCCGCAGTGCCCAGAATACCTAATAATACCCAATCGATCCTCGACAAGCTTGAATCGAATATAACTGATACGTACTGAGGCAATGATTCTTTTAATAACTTTTTATATGCACTTAATTTAAAATGGAAAATCAGGCCGTGTGTTTTACGAACATATATAAATAATGCAAAAAACTATATAGATGCGCATACTATCATTATACCAACCACTGCTGATATAGAAAATGAAAAGAACTTTACAGCCAATAAACTTAGCACAATCTTCAATGTATTGCTACATATGGCAATAATGCCATAGGGCGTAAACTTCTGCTTGGCGTTTAACATTTGCTTCAACGGGGTGCCCATATAGGTAAAAGCCTGGGCAATAAAGAACAATGGAAGAAATTCCATTTTTATTTCCGTAGTACCCATCGAAATAACGAACATCGCTACTGCCCCAACTACAGACCCTGCCAATGCATGCAATAGAAATGCCCCCGCTGCCCAGTCCGACCGGTTTGATACTGCTATACGCCTGAAGACTACTTGCTCCATACCCATACTCAGCAATGTGGCTATCATTATACTCAGGGCATTTGCCCAGCTAATAATCCCAAAATCGTCTTTAGACAAATAAAATGAAGCGATAAGAAAAAAAGCAACCCCCAAAACCTGCACTGCTATAGCTTGCAATCCTGACGAGAAAATACTTTTTAATAGGTTACTTTTCAATGAAGGCATATTTTTATGCGGCGGGTAAAATTAGCATTAATCAACTACTTTTGTTATATGCTGCAAGCAGGTTGGCTTAAACAAATGCCGGGGTATCTAATATGCATTATTGCTTTTTTTATACCGTTCCCTTTCATTTTTAGCTCAGTCTCAATAGTTGTACTTGTATGTGTTTGGCTGCTCCAGGTTAATTTTAAGCAGCTAATGGAAAACCTTAGGCAACGGAGAGCGCTTTGGCCATGGCTGTTGTTTTATTTACTTCACGTCATAAGTTATATATATAGCAACAATAAAGATGCTTCAGCTTTTGATTTGCAGGTCAAATTAAGCATCCTCATATTTCCCATAGTTATTGGCACAAGCAATATTTCCTTACAATCCTTCAGTAAAATAGTACTCTCCTTCTCAGTAGGTATAGCTGCTATAGCTTTATTTTGCCTGGCGCATTCATTGCAAATATGGCTTGATACAGGCTTTACCCCAATCTTCTTTTATCATAACCTGGTGAATGGCCTTGACGCTAACGCAGTTTATATGTCGTGGTATGCATTAGTAGCCATATCTGCCCTATTGCTATTTCCCTGGAAACGTTTCTATAAAAAACCCTTTGCCTTTATACGCATTCTATTATTAATCATATTATCTTCCTTTGTCATACTCCTATCTTCACGTCTGCTAATAACCATGTTTTTTGTGGTGACTATACCTATTTACCTGTATGCACAATTTAAAAACTCAAACTTTAGCCGCAATAAACTGATAGCTGTCGCACTGCTGTTCATAACCCTTATGTTGCTGGTATTCACTACAAAAAACCCAATTAAGCAACGATATGATGATATTTTACACAAAAACTTCAGCCTTGTTTGGAAAACAGACTATAGCCAGGTAGAAGATAGCTCTTTTAACAATTTAACTCTACGAATGTTTATATGG
>JAEZIL010000026.1 GCA_023436685.1 Bacteroidota bacterium
TTCAGCAGGCTCATTGTCTTTATTGGCATATACGCGGAATATAGAAAAGTCGGCAGTATGTCGTGGCCACATCCAGTTATCAGTATCACCGCCAAATTTGCCCAAAGACTTTGGAGGAGTACCCACCAGGCGTACATCGGTGTACTTTTTATAAACAAGCAATAAGTACTGGTTGCCATTGAAATACTCCTTAACACTGGTGGTGTATTTTTTCCCTTCAGCAGCACGTTCTTCAATCTTTTTCTTTACCTCCTCTATTTTTTTTGCCAGTTTTTCTCCTTTTAATTTCTTGCTGGCTTTAGGTATCTCTGCGGTTACATCTTCAATACGCTCAAGGAAAAGCGCAGTTACATCTTTAGCAGGCAATTCTTGATTGTAATTGTATGCCCAGAACCCATTATCCAGGTAATTCTTTTCTACAGTACTAAGGCCTGCAATAGCGCCATAACCACAGTGGTGGTTTGTTATTAACAAGCCATTGGGCGATACGATCTCACCAGTACAACCACCGCCAAATTGTATAATAGCGTCCTTTATGCTGCTTTTATTAATGCTATATAGGTCTTCTTTGCTTAGCTTAAGACCCATTTTTACCATTTCATCATAATTTTTGCCAATTAACATTGGTATCCACATGCCTTCATCTGCACGTGCTGATAGCATACTAGCAACGGCAAAAACTGATAATAGTAATTTCTTCATTATGAATATTTATTTGTTGAAATGTTGAGCGCAAAAATAAGAAATGAAAAGCAGTAAACAGGGGGAGTATACAGGGGATATTATTCAGGTAATTCGGCCTTATCTACTTGTATGATGCCCTTAGGGCGCTTAATCTCATACCACGTAAAATCTTCATTGGCCTCCAATCCATCTCCAAACATTACCTGTGTGGCTGTTGTGATTCTTACAAACCTTTCAGTGTAAAATTTTTTGAGGCTTTGGTTATAAACAAGTTCCTCTGTTTGCAACTTATCGCCCTTCTTGTTTACTACAACAATGCTATCGCGTATTAATATATTGCCCTGCTTTTCGTAGTAACGTGCATACCGGGCCGTGAGTGTGCTTTCTACATGAAGGCTATCGTCAAAAAACTCCATCTTCATGTTTTTTTTAATATCGGTAAATGGGGGCTTTGCTATCTCATTTCTAACAAATTCTTTTGCATACAGCCTTGCACGTACTTTTCCCATTCTGCTAAAGATAATGGTTACATCATGTGCTATATCTTCTTGTATGGTACTTTTATTTACCAGCCGGTCTATTTCCTTCGGGTCGTTTTTACAGGCGGCACAAAGCAGTACCAGAAAAGCAAAACCCGGAAGCAGTATCCGGGTGCGCATTTTTATTATAATACTTTCAGGTTTAGTCATACTTACGCTTAACAAACCACTTATCATTTAATGATATACCTAAAGAGAATCGTACAAAATTTTCGCGTAGCAGTCCGTTCGTTTCAGTGCCCCGGCGTCCTACTTCTACCGCTGTATGTAATCTGTCGGCACTACGTTTAAAAGGTAGGCTTAAACCAGCTGTCACTGCATAGTAAGTCATATCTGTATTACGTAAGCGTATGTAGTCCTGGCCATAATAAAAGCCTAACCTATAAGTAACGCGCTGTAAATAGTTACGCAAGCTAGCTGGGTTAGGTGTGTATTCGCCACCTACAGCAATTTTCATGGTTTTATCTGCTAATGAATCAGTCATGTTCCCATAATTACGAAACTGGCTCCATTGTGTAGCTGTTACGTCAACACCAACAAGCCATTTATTAGTACCCATAAGTTGAACTCCGAAATTATAGGTTGAAGGGAGAATAATCTTATCTTTTACACCAAATGTTCCATAGGCGGTATCTGTAACATATACGCTTGTGCCCGATGGGTTTATTGCTGTAGAGGCGTTAGATTGACTCATCCATAACTCGTCAATTTTAGCATTCAGTTTCTGGCTTAGGGTTAGGGTGCCGCCGGCACGTATTACAAGCTTACTGTTAAGTCGTGTTTCGTACATAGCACCACCTTTCCAGTATATACCACCCAATTGATTTGAATTTACAAATACTGTATTCTGCACTTTTGCAGTATCCTGATAGGAAACTAATGAACGTACCTTGTCGATCGTTCCAAATACATATCCGAAGTTTGCGCCAATGCTAAACCCTTTTATTCTATAAGCTGCACCTAAATATCCATAGTTTAATGACCCGCCACCATCATATCGGTAAATGCCATTACCAAAACCAGGGGTAATTATTGTGTCGCTTAGTGAGTAATATACCCGGCTCATAGGTTTTAACCCAACAGCAATGCCGGCATTTTTGCCTACAGGTATACCTATATTTAAGTAAGAGACATTTGCCATACCGGTAGTATAGCGTTGGTTGCCTGAATGTATAGTACGTGTGCTGCCTTCACCGCCGGCTTCGTATGTTGTTAGCTTTAAAGACGCATACGAAGCGGGATTTTCCGTATTAACGGTATACTCGCTGGCATAAGCGCCTGAAATGCCCCCCATCCCTTTAAGGTTAGTGTTCAGACCATTTTTCAATTCACCTATGCCAAAACGTGTATAAGGAGCATTCTCACCATTTCGTAAGTTTTGTGCAAATGCCGGCGAAGCAGCCAGTAAAGAAGTTAATAGAACAAAGGCAGGCTTAGTATACTTGCGGCACATTATGTTTTAGAATTAGGTTTAGTCCCTTTAGTAGCAAATCAGGGTCTGCAAATATCTTATTTTTAAGTTTGCTTGCCAATAAAGGTGCATCACCCCCAGTTAATATGGCGTTAAAGTCAGGATATTGAGCTTCAAACTCTGATATTATCCCGTTTATTTCGGCTGCAGCACCATATATAGCCCCACTACGCATACCTGTTTCTGTATCATAGCCTAATAGCAGACTTTCTCCTTCTAGCTTTACTTGAGGTAATTTATCCGTAAAATGATGCATAGCCTGAAGGCGCATGTGCACACCGGGAGATATGATGCCGCCTCTGAAAGCCTTGTTTTTTTGTACAAAGTTATAGGTGATACATGTGCCGGCACTTATTACCAGGTTGTTTTTATCGGGGTTAAGTATATGGGCAGCCACAGCTAGTCCTAATCTATCGGCACCTAATGTTTCCGCCGATGTATAGGCATTCATTATAGGCACGGGTGTATTGTTAGATAGCTTTATGAAAGATTTTAGTTGGTCAGCAAGTGCGTGCTCTATTTCTGGAGAATGGTTTGTAACAGAGCATAGAATACCTTTTTTAGGCATATGCTGTTCTATCATATAGGCTAGTTCCTGTCCGGCATCACTATCCTGAAAGCTACGCGATTCTATAATTTTATTCTGATCGTCTATTACAGCAGCCTTAATACGGCTGTTACCCCAATCAATACATAGGTTAGCTGACATTGGCGTATTTATTTACTAGTTATTGCCCAAAATAATGAAAAACTATCGTCAATAGTATAAGTTGCATCAAATAACTTAAATCTTCTAGTCGTTGCCTAAAGATAAATTGCGGAAATGGCCGTTCATTTGAATCCGCTTTTTCATTTTTTCCAAGGCCTCCACCACAGAAACCATACTGTTTAGATGTCTTCGCAAATATTCAAGACGTTGTATTTCTGTGAAGATATTTAACAGCTCATATTCTTGCTGTAGCGATAGGCCTACAAAATGTGCAATTTCATAAGAAGTTACTGTCTCAGATTTGATCGGGAATTTTTCAGCAACATCCAGTAGGTCGTATAGGCGTTTTATTTCATGCAGTATCTTTCTTGAGATATCGGTATCGCCATGTTCTATCACATTGTCTGGGTAGTTAACTATAGCGCCTTGATACATTTTTTCAGGTACATCACTAATTACCTGTAATGTGCGAAAAATATCTATGCCCCGTGTGCGTATATCCAGTTCGCCATTGTCATATTGTTTAACAAGTTCGGTTACGTGCATTAATGTGCCATATTCTTCAATACGGTCATTAATAACGCAAGGTATTCCAAATGGCTTTTGCGCTATTAAGCATTCCTGTATTAATTGCTTATAGCGAGGCTCAAAAATATGCAGATTCAGTTGCTCGCCCGGATATACTACTATGCTTAATGGGAAAATTGGAATAAAGTTGGTCATGATTGTGCTAAGCCTCAATTTTAGAAGCATGTTTAAGCATGTGCTTCTGTAAGAGCAGGAAAAACAAATATACGAATAGCCCGAATTGTATCTCCAGCATAGGTTCAAAAAGCAATGGCAAAAAGGTAGATATCCAAACAATAAAAAAGAAAAACTTATCGCGCATACTGCCAAGCCTAAGCAGCCATAACGGTGTTAATACCCATAGTATGAATAACACAGAAGCAGGTATGCCACAAGCGAGAGCTACAATTAAAAATTGATTGTGCGGCAATAATTGGCGTTCTTCATCAACCTCCGGGTACCATCTTGCGTAGCCGTTCTTCATTTCAGCCATCATATCTCCTGTTCCTACTCCGGTTATTGGGTGTTGCTTTATATGTTTTATTGCAATGTCATACGATATTAAGCGGCCTATATCACTGTAATTACCGGTTTTGTCTCCTTCCTTATACCGTTGATAAGTATAAAATTGGTAATTTATACGCTTACTAAGGGTAGGAATATTTTTAGCTAATAAAAATCCTGTAACTGTAATACTAAAGACTAGCGCTAAACCTATAGCCGGTTTTTTTCTTATTCCAATATATACTGCTAATAAAACTATAAACAGATACCACAGTAAAAGGCCTGTTCGTGCGGCTAGCAAATGAAGGTAAACGCTAAATGTGGCAATTAAAAATGCCAGCAAAATCTTAATAGCTCTACCTTGTACTTTAGGCCATATATAGGCACACCATACTATAAACAGGTCAATACATAAGCTAAAACGTATATGGTCGTTCTCTGCAGGTGTAGGTAAGGTGTGTGCTACATGGTATTGGCTTATGTAGTAATCCAGGTGGCTAAACAAGGGATATGTACTATATAATACACCCCCAAGTAATAGGAGCCCGCAAAAAAATGTAAATGCTCTTAATTGATTGGTATTAAAAGATGGCAGGAAAGAAAATGTTAATGGAAGCAGCAGAATAGGCAGCTTAACTTCCATATGCCTGCCCCAATATGCTTTATCGTCGCACCAGAAATAAGTTAATGCATACATGCCTACCCACCCAACACCCAGCAACCACCATTTGTGCTGCAACCAACGCTTGGGGGATATGTTCCATAGCACCACTACTCCCAACACCATCATGGATACAGATAAAACAGCGCGGGAAAAAAGGAAGCCAGCTATCATAGCTATCATACATACAATAGCTATATTAGTTTTCGAAAGCAGCTTATCATTTATAGGATTACTTTTGCTCACTAGTGGCCGTTATAACAATAATAAACGAACATAAAACAATTTTAGTGCAAGACAAGATAAAAACTCTTCTTTCTCAAATACATCAAGGTAACTATGCAGCGCTTGCCAGAGGTATTACTTGGGTAGAGAATGAATTGCCTGGTTATACAGATATCTTGCAGCAATTGGATAATACCCATAAAGCTATGGTAGTGGGTATTACAGGCCCCCCAGGTGCGGGTAAAAGTACATTGGTAAATGCTTTGCTTCATTACTGGCTTAAAATGGGTAAGCGAGTAGCTGTAGTGGCGATAGACCCTTCTTCCCCATTCAATCTTGGGGCACTTCTTGGAGATCGTATACGCATGAGCGAATTTTATACACACCCGAATGTGTTTATTCGGTCATTAGCAAGCAGGGGTGCATTAGGCGGGCTTAGCGCTAAAATAATTGAGATAACCGATCTGATCAAACACGCACCATTTGATCTGATCATTGTAGAAACAGTAGGAGTGGGCCAGAGCGAAGTGGAAATTGCTGGTCTGGCAGATTGTACGGTTGTTGCGCTTGTACCTGAGGCGGGGGATGAAATACAAACTATAAAGGCAGGTATAATGGAGATAGCCAACGTTTTTGTAGTAAACAAAGCCGACCGCGATTCAGCAGAAACCTTATACCGCAATTTGAGAATAATGGCTCATGAAAGAGCGGGGGAAGGTAAAGAAGTGCCCGTTGTGAAAACAGTTGCCACTCATCAAAAGGGAATTGAAGAACTGGCACATGCTATCGAAGCGTTTTTAACCGAGCGTAATGAATTGGACGAAAGGAGATTGCATTTGTTGATAGAAAAAAGTTGGCAGCTTATCCAGGCAAAACAAATGAAGAAATACAGCAAGATAATGTTAGGCAAGAAAATAGCTGAAGATCTTCAAAAGCCGGGTTTTAATATCTATAGTTTTACAGAAAAGTTTGAAAATGATAGTAAATAATAGCGTAGTGTTTTAGATTTAATATAACTGGATATGGATTTACCACTTTTAATAAGATTCCTTATTGCATTTTGCTCTAGCTTAGCTATTAGCTTGTTTACTATACCCCAAATAATATATATAGCTAATCGTAAAAGGCTTTTCGATCTTCCCGATAATTTTAGAAAAGTTCATGAAACCCGTTCCATATCCAATTTGGGTGGCATCGGTATTTTCTTTGCATACATTATAAGCACCTCGCTGTTTATACATTTTTTCAAAAACTGGGATATATATAATGATTGGAATTATATTCTTGCAGCATCTAGTATTTTCTTTCTGGTAGGTATGACGGATGATCTGATTGCGTTGCGTGCAATGAAGAAGTTGTCGGCACAGTTGGTACCTGTGGCTATTATTATATTTGGGGCGGATATCAGAATAGAGAGTTTTCATGGCATTTTTGGAATACAGGAACTTCCATATTGGTTTAGTATAGCACTTACCGGCAGCTTATTTTTATTTTTTACCAATGCCTTTAATCTTATTGACGGAATCAATTGGTTGGCAGGTTCTATGGGTGTTCTTTCCAGCCTTTGTTTTGGTGTTTTGTTATTTTTAGAGGGAAAGGAGGGGTCAGCTTGTATATCTTTTACTATGATGGGGGCTATTATTGGTTTCCTGCGTTACAACAAGACACCAGCCCGTATATTTATGGGCGACACCGGTTCTCTTTTACTCGGATTTACACTTATAGTTCTTTGTGTACTCTCTTTGAGCAGCTATAATAGCAATGCGCCGATTACTAAATTAATACATACCCCAGGGGCAATGTTTACTATAAGCGTGGGAATCTTGTCGATACCTCTGTTCGACTGTTTCCGGGTCTTCTTCTCAAGGTTGAGCAAACGGAAGCCGCCTTTCCTCGCAGATAGGAACCACATGCACCATTATTTGCTGGATTTAGGCTGCTCTCATTTGCAGGCTGTAGCTGTTATGGTATTGGCCAATATACTTATGATACTGCTTGCGTGGCTGCTTGAAGGATTAAACCCTGTACTTGCAATCGCTATCCTGTTTCTAACGGCTTGCTTGCTGTTTTTCATACTACGTACTTTGCGAAGCAAGCATATGAATAAGCAGGGTAATACAGTAAGGGGCTAAGGTTTACCTATTTTAATATTGGTGTTACTATATATCCTTCTTTTCGTAAAAGGTTGATAAGGCCATTTTCACCCCACAAATGGCCGGCGCCTACCGCAAAAAATATACTATGCTGCTCCATCTTTTCAACCATGCTTTCTATCCATTGCTTATTCCTGTTATCAAGGAAGCCACTCAAATCAATGTCTTTTGATTCCTGTATTAACGCATGCAGTTTAGGCAGATCTTGCTTTTTGTATAATTGAATCAGCTTATTGTACTCAGCACGTTGTTTATTAATGTCGTTTACGGTTTCATTGATAGCTTTTACTACACTATCAGCTACAAGGTTGTCAAACATCTCTAATTGCTGCGAAGGTGTTTCAAGCCCACTTACTTCTTTCTGTTCTTTTTTCGCTAAGTCTGAGATATTCGCCTCATATGATACCGGGTTTTTACAATTTGCCAGTAGCGACGTTAGTATTGATTGAAGCACTACAGGTTTCATAGGCTCAAATTGAGCTATATCCATGCCTGTGCTATCTGCAATGATTTGTTTTAAACGCGCATATTCCTCTGCAGTAAAATATTCGCTTAGTTTTTTCCCGCTTTTATCCAGCATCCCCAATGCTATTTCCATTGTCATACCCTCATCGTCCATATCCAGCTCCAGGCATATCTCTTCACTCTTTTGAAGGCTTTGAGCCATAGCATTGGTCCATACATAGTCTTCAGGGCAAATAAGATGTATGGTGCCAAATAGATAGGATGGTGTCCTTAGGTTTTTGCTGTTTATGCTCCATAGCAAAGATTTTCCTTTATTATCAGTTTGTGCGCTGCTATTGTTGATATAGCAGGCGAGTATAGAGGCTATTATTCCAACTAAATAATATAGGCTAGTTTTTTTCATAGATCAGGACTTACTCAAATAGAAGAGTAAACAAGCCAACACCAACGCCTGTTATCATGGCTATTATTTTTTTCCATGTCAGCATATGTTGCCTGGTGCCACTTTCAAAAAATATGGTTGTAGATATATGTATGAAAGCACCGGCAACAACAGGTATTAGTACTATAATAGCTTGCGACATAAAATAATACCTGTGCCCCAGCATAGTGGCTAGTAAACTGGATAGGGGAGTAATGGCAGAAAACCAGAACAATACACCTAGCGCTTTTGATTTTCCGCTTGTTGCAGAAACTAACATCGTTGCCAATATAGCTTCCGGTATCTTGTGCGCTGCAACAGCCATATATAACGAGGGGGTAGTAGCACCCATACGATAATTGAAACCCAGTGGCAAAC
>JAEZIL010000061.1 GCA_023436685.1 Bacteroidota bacterium
GGCACCGGTATAGGGTTGGCTATTTGTAAAAAAATTATTGATAAGCATAATGGGCTTCTAACAGCCCAAGGCGCTGAAAATGTTGGCGCAACTTTTATAATAATTCTACCAGTAAAGCAAGAGGCAACTATTGATATTGAAGACGAAAAATAATGCTGCTCTTCTATCAATGAAACTTACAACTTAGGTTATTAAGAAATATAATTACGCATATCATGACCCAGAGAAAGGACATAGTACCTCCTATTGAATTTTCGGGAGAAGCTCAACTTATTCTATATACACGATATGGTGATCCACGAGTAGCTGGCTGGGATAATAAATGGTTAACTAATTGGCATGTTCAATCTCTATTTCCATGGTTTCCCGTAAGTGATTTCATGGTCCACAAACATTTCCGTCCCCTACTGGAGAATGCATTCAGACAATTAGAGATAAAAGACCTGCATAAGGAAATCCTTTCATTTGACGGCTGCTACCAAATAAGAAGTATGGGGATAAATGAAGCCGTATTATCGGTACATAGCTGGGGAGCAGGAATAGACCTTAATGGTAAAAACAACCCAATAGGCAGCCAGGGATTATGGAGCAATCCATTTATCGATGTAATGACCCAATGTGATATTTTTTGCGGACAAAATTGGAATGGCAGAAAAGATCCTAAACATTTTGCCATGGTAAATGGCTAACTTATACTCCAAATAGTATAAATGCCATTCAAAAACAAAACCATATTTATAACAGGTGCCAGTAGGGGCATAGGAAAAGCTATTGCATTGAAACTAGCACAGCATGGCGCCAATATCATAGTTGTTGCCAAATCTGTAAAAGAAGATCCACGCTTAGGCGGTACAATCTATACCGCAGCCGAAGATATACAAGCTGCAGGGGGAAAAGCATTAGCAGTTCAGTGCGATATACGCGATGAGGAACAGATAATGCAAGCTGTACAAAAAGCCATATCTATTTTCGGCGGTATAGATGCTGTGATTAATAATGCATCAGCTATATCGCTTACCAACACTGAACAGACTGACATGAAGCGCTTTGGCCTGATGCATGATATAAATGTGAAGGGTACATTTATGGTTACTAAACATTGTATACCATTCCTCAAAAAATCAGCTAACCCTCATATTCTTACTCTGTCGCCACCATTAAATATGAGCCCCAAATGGTTTGGACAACATGTAGCATATACCATTAGCAAATACAACATGAGCATGCTTGCAATGGGATGGTCAGAAGAACTAAAACAGTATAAAATAGCATCTAATACGCTTTGGCCGGCCACCACTATAGGCACAGCAGCAATCAGGAATTTGCTGGGTGGTGAAATGATAGTACAACATAGCCGAAAGCCAGAGATAATTGCCGATGCTGCTTATCATATACTACAAAAACCATCAGCAGAATGTACCGGGTGCTTTTTTATAGATGAGGCTGTTTTAAAAGAAGCTGGTATTAACAACTTTGATGATTATGCGATAAGCCCGGATAAGCCTTTACAAAAAGACTTGTTCCTGGATTAAGGGTGAATGCAAATTACCGACAAGCTGTTTATCTTTGAAAAAACTTCATCCTTTGCCATCAATTCTCTCCCTAAACAATATTTCCAAATCATACGGTAGCATACAGGCGCTTAAGAATATTTCATTCAATGTACCCAAGGGCAGCGTATTTGGTATACTGGGCCCTAATGGTAGCGGTAAAACAACCCTATTAGGAATAATACTGGATGTGTTACATGCCGATTCAGGCAGCTACACATGGTTCGACGGCATACAAAAAAATGAGGCTCGCCGTAAAATAGGTTCACTATTGGAAACGCCTAATTTCTATCATTACCTGAGTGCTTCCGACAACCTTGATATAGCAGTGGCTATAAAGCAACGTGGAAAAAACGATAAAGAACGTGTATTGGCTAAAGTGGGTTTGCTGGAACGTAAGGATACTGCTTTTCAAACATATTCGTTGGGTATGAAGCAACGCCTTGCTATTGGCTCTGCCCTTTTAGGATATCCTGAAGTATTGGTATTGGACGAGCCCACCAACGGTCTTGACCCTGCGGGTATAGCTGAGATACGAGATCTCATAAGGCAATTGAGCGAAGAAGGCATAACTATCATAATGGCGAGCCACTTGCTGGATGAGGTGGAAAAAGTGTGTACACATGTTGCTATACTAAAGAAAGGTGACCTGTTATTGAGCGGATCAGTTAATGAGACCCTCCATAACGACGATGTAATAGAAGTCAAAGCACAAAATGAAATAGCATTGCTGCAATTATTAACCACAATGCCGGGCATTAAAAAAGCCAATAAAATAGGTGATAGTATACAACTATTGACTGATGACAGCCTGACATCTGAAGATGTTAATGAATATTGCATGCAGAATGGCATTGTCCTTTCGCACCTTGTGCTGAAAAAGAAGAGCCTGGAAACTAAATTCATGGAGCTTACTAACCATTAAACATTATAATGAAAACATTATTGGCAATAGAATGGATGAAGCTAAGAAAGTACCGTACTTTTTGGGTACTTATATTGCTTTTCGCCGGCCTGCTCCCTTTGTGGAATATATTTATAAAGTCAGGCATACTTAAGATTGGTGGTGGTGGTATAAATGTATTGAGCCAGGTATACTCTTTTAGTTATGTTTGGGAAAATGTAGGTTTTTGGGCAAGTATGTTCGTGTGGTTCATTTCAATTCTTATCATAATAATTACTACAAATGAATACCAATACCGCACAAACCGACAAAATATAATAGATGGCTGGAGCAGATTAGATTTTTACCATGCAAAATGGGGGGTAGTATTTTCATTGAGTGTAAGCACTACAATATATGTTTTTCTGATAGGTTTGCTAATAGCCGTTACCAATAGCGGTATGACCGGCTTTCCTGGCCATATCCAATACCTGCTATACATCTTCCTGCTTTCACTTAACTATTATAGTTTCTGCTTACTGGTTTCCATATTTTTCAAACGAAGTGGTTTGGCCATAGGTATGTTTATCTTCTACTGCATGATTATTGAAACATTGTTGAAATATCTCATTAATTACATTGCAGAAGGCGCAGGTAATTACTTACCACTTCAATGCAGCGACGAACTATTACCCTTCCCTATTTTAGACATGGTAAAGGCTATGGCCCAGGTAAAGGACGCAGGGTCGCCTGTCATGTACAGCTTAGCGTCTTTAGCATGGATAGTTATATATTATTTTGTTGGCCGTAATAAATTATTAAAAAGCGATTGGTAGATGATTGAAGATAACAGACCTGTAATATTAGTAACAAATGATGATGGTATTGCTGCCCCCGGCATACGCAACCTGATTGAAGCAGTGAAAGAATTAGGCCAAGTGATAGTAGTTGCACCCGACAGTCCTCAATCGGGAATGGGACATGCCATTACTATTGGACATCCGTTAAGGTTATATAAGGCAGATATTTTTGGGGACATCCCTGCATGGCAATGCAGCGGCACACCGGTAGATTGTGTAAAGCTTGCAAGGGACAAAATATTACATCGCAAACCTGATATATGTGTTAGCGGCATCAATCACGGGGCTAATTATTCCATCAATGTTATTTACTCAGGTACCATGAGTGCTGCTATGGAGGCTGCTATTGAGGGGATCCCATCAGTTGGATTTTCTCTTCTCGATTTTAACTATGATGCAGACTTTGCAGTTTCAAGAATGGTAGCCAGAGCAGTAACTGAGCGTATGCTGCAAAAGAAAATGCCCGAGCATACTTTACTAAATGTAAATATCCCCATTGCTACGCCTGCAGATTTTAAAGGCATGAAAATATGCCGCCAGGCTTACGCTAAATGGAAAGAGGAATTCGACCACCGTATAGACCCCCGCGGAAAAGACTATTACTGGATGACCGGTAAATTTCAAAATATGGATGAAGGACCTGAAACAGACGTGGAAGCCCTACATGAAGGGTATGCATCTATTGTGCCTGTAAAATTCGACCTAACCGATATGCAAATGAAAGAACAATTAGCCAGAGAATGGGCTGATATTTCAATTTCAGGTTAAATTGTCTATTTCGTTTTGTAATTTCTTGGTAAGCTTTGACTTGATCAGGTGATAGGCCTTCGTTAAATAGTGCTCCCATTCTTTTTGTCTCAATGCATTACGTTTCTGAACCCCTATCCATTGGCCTTTGGCCATATAAGGTGCCTGTTCTATACCGTCTCTTTCAGTTAGCTCAATAAAATCTTCAGGTGTTACTTTAATGGTCACACCCGATTCATCGGTCATACCGGTCATGCAAAATATCTTATCCCCTATTGTGTAGCAAAGATGGTCTTCCCATTTTATACTTTCTTGCACACCCTTCATACTCATGCAATAGTTAGTCAGCTTTTCTGTATTCATATGATTACTTTGCGTTCAAAAATATTAGGTTTTTACAAATAAAAATCCCGGTTCAAGACCGGGATTTTTTACTATCTTATTTTATACCTTAAACCTGCATAAACGTTTCTCCCCATCATTGGCCCCCAAACCATCGAGGCATCAAAACCATCATTATATGGATTATTGGCATTAATGATAGGATCATGCTGCATATAATTAGTAAGGTTTTCCCCGCCTAGATACACTTCAAAGTCTTCGCTGAATGCTTTACTTACTTGTGCATTCATTTGCCAAAATGACGGTGACTTGAATTCAGGTTCAGTACCTGCACCGTGGTGGCTATGTAAAGATGGGACACGCTTACTACCGACCCACTGTACAGTATAGTCGAATTTCCATTTATTACGTGTTTCATACCCAATATTAGCAAAAGCTCTGTGCGCAGCTACCA
>JAEZIL010000066.1 GCA_023436685.1 Bacteroidota bacterium
GCGCTATGCATTGGTAGTAGTAGAGGCTTTTTCTTTATCTTTCATACCAGCCTCGATCTCACTTTTTACGCCTTCTTTTGCGTCGTTAAATTCTCTGATACCTTTACCAATACCACGAGCTAATTCCGGTATTTTCTTTCCACCAAACAACACTATAACAACTATTAATATTGTTATCCATTCACCGCCACTAGGCATAGATAATAATAGCTGAGGATTCAACGTAAGTATTGACATTGTAACCAATTAATTAATTAGGAATTATACAAACTTAAGGTTTTAGAACGAAAAATGGTAGCTGGACACATGAGTTTTAACATTTTTCGGTTTACTATAACTAATAGTCAGTCAATTAAATATAACTAAATATTAATCTAATTGTTCTTTTAGTTGCTTGGTCATGCCGCTGGTATATGTTCTCCAGCGCTCTATCACTTGTTTTATGTCTTCAGGCAATTCGGAATCAAATTGCATCCATTGGCGGGTTAAAGGGTGTGTAAAGCCAAGCTCTTTGGCATGTAGTGCATGGCGTGGAAGTAATTTAAAGCAGTTGTCTACAAACTGCTTGTACTTTGAAAAAACAGTTCCCTTCACAATATGGTCACCTCCGTAAGTAGCATCATTAAAAAGAGGGTGGCCCCGATGTTTCATGTGTACGCGTATCTGGTGTGTGCGTCCGGTCTCTAATCTTAATTCTACTACAGTAACATAATTAAATCGTTCAAGTACTTTATAATGCGTTATTGCCTCCTTACCATGATCACCATCGGGGAAAGCTGCCATAATTTTCCTGAAGCGCAGATTCCTCCCAATATGGGCAACTATAGTTCCTTCATCCTCTTCTATATTCCCCCAAACCAAGGCAATATATCTACGGTGTACAGTATGCTTTTTAAACTGGCTGGCTAAGTCGCTCATAGCCTTCTCTGTTTTTGCCACTACTACCAGTCCACTGGTATCCTTATCTATACGGTGTACTAAACCTACGCGAGGCAAGCCCTCAGTATCTACATCGTGGCTTTGCATATAATAGGCGAGCCCGTTTACCAGTGTACCTGAATAGTTGCCGCATCCCGGGTGTACAACCATACCCGGTTTTTTATTAATGATAAGTACATCAGCATCCTCATAAACAATATCAAGAGGTAGCTCTTCCGGAATTATTTCACTATGTTCAGGTTTTCTGGTATCATAAACTATAATTTCATCACCCGCTTTTACTTTATAGTTTGGTTTTACTGCAGCATTGTTTACTATGATGTGTCCTGCTTCAAGCGCTTGTTGTACTTTATTACGTGTAGCACCTTCCAACCGGTTCATCAGGAATTTGTCAATTCTTAATGGCTCCTGTCTTTTATCAGTAATTATACGCAACCGCTCCACAGGTGAAGTATCTTGATGCGCTTCCTGCTCAAGGTCTTCATCATCTTCCCAATTATCTTCCAATTCTATATCTTCTGACATGATTGCAAAGTTAGTTTTTTGCCCATTCTTTCATTAGCGGTGCATCTAGTTGCAGGTAATTACTTTCTTTTTCTACAATGCTATTATTTATCCAATAGATAGCTGGTACATAATCGCCTGCCATTTCTTTGAAAGTATCATTGTCTTTGTAAAACAGGTATGGTACATTGTTCGCCTTTGTTTCTTCCAGGAATGGTTGTAATTGGTCGGGATGACCATTAAGTATCATATATATAGGAAGGTTATTATCCTTTTTCTTTTGTATGTGCAGTAGGTAGGCAGCTTTTTTACAATGTGGGCACGTTAGGCTCATAAATGCAACAATATGCTTCCCTTTTCTTAATTCAATATGTGGCTGTTTTTCGCCAGTATACAAAGCTTGCAGGTCAATAGGTCTTTTTACACTTTTAGGTGCATTATCCAAAGACAGCGGCGAAAGTACAAACGGCGCTACCAAAGCTATCATACCCAGGCAAGCAGCTATCCATTCCTGGCCTTTGTATGGCCTAATAGGGTAAATATATATTAACAATATAACCACTGCTATCATTATCAGATTCTTCCATATGGCAGCTAAAGGTTTCATATATATCCAGTCTCCAAAACAGCCACAGTTGCCGTTATTGCCTTGCTGTGCAATGAGCAAGCCAAGATAGCCTGTTAATAAAATCAGGAGTGCAATTGTAACAGGATAGGTAACTGATCTTAAATAAATATGAAATAGCAGGAAGATGCCTATACAGAATTCAATACCAATAAAGAGATGGGCAATAATGGAAGCAGACAACATGCCTGGCGCGCCAAGGTCAAGGAACGTCCATGTAAACGGTTCAATACCATCTATTTTGCTATAAGCACCAAATAAAAAAACTGCTGCAAGAGCCAGCAGTAATAATAAGCCTAACGTTCGTTTTATATAAAATACCCTGTTTTTTATTTGCCCTTCTGTCATGTTGTTCTATTAGATAGGGCCAAAAATAGGTGCTAATTTAGTATAAGTGGCAATCCTCGATAGTTTTTATACCGTTGTTCTCAGAAGTTGAAGAATTGCTTTCACATACACTTTTAGCCTTTTTCTTAGAGTCTTTTACAGGGTATTCCCTTGTGATAGTGTCAGGTAAACCGGGTTGACCGCTATAGGTGATCGAGCACTCGCATGTATAGCTGCGAATGCAGGAACTCAGACAGGTTAGTGTGACAAAAGCAGCGGCTACTACCAAACCGGGGCGTAATTTCATTGCGTTTAGTTTGAACGGGTTGAAGATAAAAGATAAATTTCAAATCCGCAAACATCTGTCATTGAAAAAACACCAAAGCCTTAACACTTACACTAAGTGTTTTCTTTAACTTTATCATTATAAGTATGAAGATGCTGGAACCCCAACCCTTGATAGATAACCTGGAGTTAATAGCCAAACAGGTAGTAGAAGGTTTTATTATTGGGTTGCATAGAAGTCCGTTTCATGGCTTTTCGGTTGAGTTTGCCGAACACAGACTATATAATCAGGGAGACCCTTTGAGGCATATCGATTGGAGGGTATATGGGCGTACCGATAAGCTGTTTATAAAGCGTTTTGAAGAAGAAACCAACCTTAGGTGTTGTATTGTATTAGATGCCTCATCTTCAATGCACTTTCCCAAAGAGGAAGGTAAATATACCAAACTGCAATACGGTTGCCTGGCTGCGGCCAGTGTATTACAGCTGCTTAAGCGACAATTAGATGCATCTGCTTTAGCTGTTTTTAAAGAGCAGGTAGAATATTTTTCAGCCTGTAGGTCATCACATAGTCATTACAGGTTACTTGTGCATGAACTTGAGAATATCCTGAAACAAGACGTTCAGGGCACACGAACAAATGCCGCCATGGCACTCCATGAAGTTGCCGAGCAAATGCATAAAAGGTCCCTTATAGTTATATTTAGCGATATGATGGATGATGCAGATAACACAGAAGAGTTATTTGCAGCAATGCAACATCTCAGATATAATAAACATGAGGTAATATTATTTCATATGGTTGAGGGGAGTAAAGAAATAGAATTTGGCTATGACAACAGGCCTTATGAATTTGTTGATATGGAAACTGGCGAAAAGCTGAAACTACAACCTGCGCAGGTAAAAGAACAGTATATAAAAGCTATGTCCGCTTTCCGGCAAATGATTGCCGAACGCTGCCATCAGTATAAAATCGAAAGAGTACCTGTAAGCCTTGCCGAGCCCATTGATCAGGTACTATACTCATTTTTATTAAAGAGAAATAAATTGCTGTAATTCACAAAAAATAGCTAACTTTGCACCCCATTGAAGTTTTTTGACAGTATATAGGTATGTGAAGAAATGATCCATAAATTTTTTTATTGATTTATTTCTTGTTGAAGAGCTTGATGTTTAGAGTTTAAAGGAGGAACGAAGCATGAAACATAACCGGGAATTTGAAATTGCATGGCAAGGGTTAAAGCCGGGTGTCCATAAAATTCAGTATGAGCTGGATGATCGGTTTCTGGAAGAGCGGGAAGGGGAGCGAGACTTTAAAGATTTAGATGCACAGGTAACGTTAACTTTTGATAAAAAGACCAACTTTTTCCTGTGTCATTTTGATATAGATGGAAGTGTAACCGTACCTTGCGATCGTTGCGGCGATGAATTTAAGTTAAGGCTGTGGGATGAGTTTGACCTGGTGATAAAGTTAACAGGCACAGAAGAGGCAGAAGAGATAGATGAGGATGCTGATGTGGTTTTTATCCCTCGCAGTGAGACCGTGATAGATATGAGCAACTGGATATACGAATTTGTATTATTAAGTATTCCATTGCAGCGTGTGCATACTGCTAAGCCTGATGGCACAACAGGATGCAATGCCGAAGCACTTAAGTTGCTAACCCAACTTTCTGAGCCTGAAGACAAACCGAAAAATGATATCTGGAAGGGACTTGAAGCCCTGAAGGATATAGAAGAAAATAATAGTAAACAAAAATCGAATAAAAACTAAATAAAATGCCTAATCCAAAACGACGCCACTCACAACAACGCGGAGCTAAACGCCGTACCCACTATAAAGCTGTGGCTGCAACATGGAGCGTTGATAGTGTAACTGGTGAAAGCCATCTGCGTCACCGTGCTCATTGGGTAGAAGGTAAGCTATATTACCGCGGTAAAGTGGTTATAGACAAAGCACCTGCTACGGAAGGAGAACCAAACGCATAAGCTAACTTAACTTTCAATGAAGATAGGGTTTGATATCATGGGTGGCGATTATGCCCCCCTTGAAGCAATCAAAGGTGTTCGAATGTTTTTTGAACAGAACTCTGACCCCGCAGTACATTTATTGCTGTTGGGTAATAAAGAAGCCTGTACTCCGCACCTTTCTTTATTAGAATCGTATACCAATCGCTATACATTTGTTGATGCCCCCGATGTTATTGGCATGCACGAGCATCCTACTAAAGCATTGAAGGAGAAACCTGCATCAAGTATAGCAATGGGTTTCGGCATGATGCAGATGAAAAAGGCAGATGCCTTTATCAGTGCTGGTAACACAGGTGCAATGATGGTGGGTGCAATGTATTCTGTAAAAAGTATAGAAGGCGTTCAGCGACCTACCATAGCTTCTCCTGTGCCACGCCCTGACGGTAATTTCAACCTGATGCTGGATGTTGGTATCAATGCCGATTGTAAACCTGAGAATCTTGTACAGTTTGCTCAGTTAGGCTCTCTGTATGTAGAGCATGTTTACGGGGTAAAAGCACCCAAAGTTGGCTTACTGAATCTGGGCGAAGAGGAAGGCAAAGGTAACTTATTAGCTCAGGCTACTTATCCTATGCTTAAAGAGCAACCCGGGTTGAATTTCATTGGCAATATTGAAGGCCGTGATATTTTCCTGGATAAGGCTAACGTAATAGTTTGCGAAGGCTTTGTAGGCAATATTGTGCTCAAGGCTGCAGAATCTGTACATACATTGCTTTCTGCACGTGGTGTGTCCGATAGCTTCCTTGATAATTTTAACTATGAAATATACGGTGGTACGCCAATATTAGGTATCAATAGCCCCGTTATTATTGGTCATGGCATTTCTCATGCACTTGCATTTAAAAACATGATTGATGTTGCCCGCCGCATAGTTGAAGCTAACCTGATTGATGCGATTAAAAAGCACTTTGCCCCCGCTGTAGCGTAGTTGTTTCTTAAAAAAATAATTTGTTTACACCAGCCCAAGGGCTGGTGTAACTGTTTATATGGATAAACGGTGGCGTGCATATTATGCATCATCTAATAAATGTTTAATTTTATTTAATGTTATTCACCAGGAACATAGACACACCACTAGGGGTAATGAGAGCAGCTGCTACCGAACAGGGTATTGTCCTGTTCGATTTTGAGTATCGCCGTATGATCGATAATATCATAAGGCGGATAGAAACAGGACTTGAGGAGAAATTACAGGCAGGTAACCATCGTTTTATAGATCAGGTAGAGGAAGAGATAAATGAGTACCTGCAAGGCAGCCGTAAAGATTTTGACGTGCCATTACACTTGGTTGGTACTAATTTTCAAAAAAACGTTTGGAATGGCCTGCGGTCTATTCCTTATGGCGAAACACGCTCTTATAAGCAACAATCAGTATTTCTTGGCGACGAAAAAGCTATACGGGCTGTCGCCAGTGCCAATGGTGAAAATGGTATAGCTATCATCATCCCTTGCCACAGAGTGATTGGTACTGATGGTAGCCTGACTGGATATGGCGGTGGCCTGCAACGAAAAAAATGGTTGCTTGAACATGAAGCCAAACATACTGGAAAACATATGCAGGCCACTCTGTTTAGTGAATTGTAACCTATTCGGCTACATTATTTTTGCCTCTGTTTTCTTTGGCAGCGTCAACTACGCCTTCTAAACTGAAATAAAAGCCTACAGTAAAACGTGCACCATTATATCTCCACGGCAAGGTACTTACAGGGTTTGCAAATACTGATTGGAACTGTGCTTTCGCAAACTTATAACCCACTCGTACGGTAAGAGAGGGTTCCATAAAAGTATACGATCCCTCATCAATTCTACGGCCAGTGAATGTATTAATAAGCTCTCTGTCAATCAGGTAACTATTACCCCTTCCGTTATCATCAAGATTGCTATAATTTATATTACTTACCCGCATATTGAAAGCTGCATCGAACCAGGGAGATGTTACACCAATGCCCGGTTGAAGGAATAACTTGGTTACATCCATATCTACATCACTTCTTATAGTGCCAGCACCTCCTCCACCATACATCTCCACTACCATCTTAAACGTTCTATCACCCACCGGGTAGTAGCCTCCTAAGCCTGCTTCAATCAAGTGGGCTTTGGCGTCCACATTTCCACTCACGAAATCATAATTATCAGGGGTGTAACCATAGGTGCTATAGTTGCCGATAATGCCCAGATGTTTTACGGGCGAATATGATGCCTGTACATCGAAGAAGTTGGTTCTGCCGGCACCATCTCCGTCACCCATGCTGCCGGCTACGTTTAGGTGGGCTTGGCCACCATCTGTAAATAAGGGCGTATTCACAGCATTAGGCTTATAATAATATCTATTACAACCCGTTGCGATAACGCTGATATATATAAGTAAACAAGCAAATATTCTGTTTCCTGTCATATGGCAATGGTTTATGTTAAAAATAACATTTTCAAATACTATATCGCTCTGCGCCTATCTTTTTTGTTTAAATTTGTACAACTACAAGTTGGGTTATCGCTTTGCATTAGCAAAGAGGAAAGTCCGGACAGCATAGGGCAACGCACCACCTAACGGATGGGGTACTGTTAACCGCAGTATACAGAGAGTGCCACAGAAAATAACCGCCTTTCGTTTGAAAGGTAAGGGTGAAAATGTAGGGTAAGAGCCTACGCTGTGTATTGGCAACAATACACAGGGGTAAACCTTGCGTGCTGAAATGCCAAATAGGCGTGCGTTTGAGGGCGGCTCGCCCAATGTACGTGGGTTGGCAGAAAGAGTTGCCGCGCGAGCGGCATCCAAGATAAATGATGACCGGTTTGGGCAATAGCCTGGCTTACAGAATCCGGCTTATAGATTTGTAGTTGTTTTGGTTAAATGATAGCGCCGGTTTTGACCCGGCGCTTTTTTGTTTTACCAGAATTCTTTACTACGTTCCAGTGCAGATAGATATTATCTTTGCAAACTCATAATTTTTGCACACAGCAGTACAACATGGAATTGACTAAGAATTTTCAGCATAACGAAGCCGAACAGAAGTGGTATCAGCATTGGGACAACTCAGGTTATTTTAAATCGAAACCCGATGGCAGGCCTGCCTATACTATAGTCATTCCACCCCCAAATGTTACAGGTGTACTACATATGGGTCATGCTCTGAACGATACAGTACAGGATGTACTGATACGCCGTGCCAAAATGCAAGGTTTTAATACTTGCTGGGTGCCTGGTACCGATCATGCCTCAATTGCTACTGAAGCCAAAGTAGTGGGCATGCTGCGCGAAAAGGGTATAGATAAGCAAAGCATCTCGCGCGATGAATTTTTGAAACATGCCTACGAATGGAAAGATAAATATGGCGGCATCATACTACAGCAGCTTAAAAAGCTAGGTTGTTCGTTAGATTGGGATCGTACCGCCTTTACAATGGATAAGGATTATTATGCGGCAGTAATACGTGTGTTTGTTGAGTTGTACAACAAAGGCTATATCTATCGCGGTGTTAAAATGATCAACTGGGATCCTAAAGCCAAAACTGCTTTGAGC
>JAEZIL010000079.1 GCA_023436685.1 Bacteroidota bacterium
TGCTAAGATTGCTCATCCATAGCCCAAGCAAGAACCAACCAATCACGCCGGGATAAAACACAAGACGCATGTTACTATCAAGGTCATAGCTATTGAAGCCAGGATTACCACCATTTCCCGGATGTAAGGAATCGACCATTCTCGGTAATATAAATATTAGCGGTATTAACAACGCAAAAGCAAACACATTATACACTGCGCTTATTTTTGCCCTTTTTTCTTCATCCTTCAAGCCTCCACGTAGTATCAGATAAGCAAAGTAAATAAACATGCTCAACGCTGACCCCAATTGCTTCGGATCGTTGCTCCAAGGTTCACCCCATGTGTACTTAGCCCATTCCATACCTGTAACCATACCCAATATGCTAAACCAAATACCCACCTTAGTAAGCTCAGCAGAATAAATATCGTCTTTTAAGTTACCAGTACGTAAAAACTTAATAGCGTAAATGAAAGCGCCTGCAAATAATAATATCATGGTGAACCACATTGGGACATGATAGTACAAATTGCGGATGGTTTCATTAATAATATGCTGACGAGGTACCGGGAGCAGAAAGCCTCCGATAATGGTATAAAAAAGCAGAATAATACAAAGCACTTTCCACCACAACTGGCGCATAGCTCGTTTTTTGAAAATTCGCCCAAAGGTAGGGTTAATGGATGAATTGCAAAAGATAAAACTGACAATCACCTGTCATAAGGGCAATCTTTATTCCTGCCATAAGAATGGAAAAAGTATAAGCCCTAAAACAATCACTAATATATCTAACATTACCAACACCATAAATACCCACCACCAGCCAGGATCATAAACAGGCGTTATTGTTTTTACAGCGAGTTTACTTAACATCATTAGTATTGGGGTAACCAATGGAAAACCTAATATGGCCATTAGTGCCGCATTTTGTTGCGCACGGGCAGCAATAGCTGATAAAAAAGTAAATACAACTGACAGGCTAATACTGCCCAAGGCTGTAATTAAAACAAATAGGCCTGATTGAATTAATGGGGAGCCTAATAAAAGATTAAACAAAGCTAGGCTGAGAAGGCTTATGCCTAATAAGAGCACCGTACTATAGACCATTTTAGCCAACAAAAAAGTTGTTGGTTTTACTATGGAAAAATAGTAGCGGAACCTAGCAGGCGATTCTTGCAAAAAACTTTTAGCTACAGAATTAACAGCCACAAACAATTGTGTAAGCCAAAATAACGCATTCCAAACTTTAGCTTCAGGTTGGCCGTTCATCATGTAAATAACAAATACAGTGCTGCCTACATACAGTAAAACTCCAAACAGCGTATGCTTTTGACGCCATTCTATTAAAATATCTTTTCTTATAAGCGTAAATAAAGTTGCCTGCATTTATCAACAAAGATAAATTTCAATCTGCCATAATCCGCATGAATATTGGATTAGACACCAAACAAACAATTGAAAGAAAAAATTTTATGAAAATGGATTTGGAAATTATCATTGCTACTCTATCTTTGCAGTCCCAAAGTTCTTAACACACAAGCGGAAGTAGCTCAGTTGGTAGAGCATCACCTTGCCAAGGTGAGGGTCGCGGGTTCGAGTCTCGTCTTCCGCTCTTAAAAAATTCCAGGCCCTAAGGTTTGGAATTTTTTGTTTGTGCACATGCTACCAAATGTGCAACAAAGGAATGCCCTGGTGGTGGAATTGGTAGACGCGCAGGACTTAAAATCCTGTATGCAGCAATGCATGTGCGGGTTCAAGTCCCGCCCGGGGCACATTTTAACGCCCGCTCTGTAGAGCGGGCTTATTTTTTTATACCCACCCTGTTAATTGAAGTCTTACAGTTTTTTGTAAACTATTTGTCATTTATTGCTATAATGCTGTAAACCCTTTAAATATAATAGTTTCGTGACAAAAAACTTTTCATTTTCTTAACAGAATAAGTATCTTTGAAACTCAGTAAATGAATTATTATTTTACTAATAAACAAACAATGATAAAGAAAGCTATTCTACTATTGTCTGCCTTAGCAGGGATTGGCAGTACGGCAATGGCGCAACAATGTGGGACAGACCACGTGCATGCGCAGCTGATCAAAGCAAACCCACAAGTAAAGGTTACCGAAGATGCATTGAACGCCTATCTAAGAGGTGCTTTTAACAAACTCATTTCTTCTTCACCTGATTATGACAAGTATTTCGATTCTATGTATACTGAAGCTACGAAGGAAAGATTCTATATTCCTTTGGCAGTACACGTAGTACACGATTACGGCAGTGAGTACGTTTCGGATGATGACATATTTAAAATGGTTGACGACCTTAACAAAGTATGGCAACAGAGGAACGATTTATCATCTGTAATAGATCCGTTCAAAAGGTATATCGGTAACATGAATTATGAGTTCCGCCTGGCTCGTAAAGATCCAAACGGCAACCCTACTACTGGTATTACACGCCATTTTTCCTATTTAACCAGAGGTGGCGATGAACAAGCCAAATTTGATCTTTGGGCCCCTGATAAATATGTAAATATCTGGATTGAAGCCGTTATCGGTTCAAACCCGGATCGTGGTATTACATTAGCTTATGCATTTAAACCTTCTGGCGGCGCAAATAACCCTCAAGGTGACGGTATTATCGTAGCTGCTCCATACATTACCGATGGTGGTACAATACCTCACGAAATGGGCCACGTAATGAACCTGGACCACCCTTGGAATAGTAGTGGTGTAGGCCCTGGTGAGGCTTGCGGTAATGATGAGGTTGATGACACCCCCCCTACTAAAGGGCACTTCAGCACTTGTCCTCTATTTGATAGCACATGTGCTAATGGTTATACACAAACCTACACTTATACTCCGCCCGGCGGCACACCACAAACAGTAATAGTTGATTATCCTGATACAACTAACGTACAGAACCTAATGGACTATTCTAACTGTACTAACATGTTCACTATGCAACAGGTATTGCGCGTGCGTAATGCGAACCTGAGCACAGTTGCCAATCGTGCCAACCTGTTAAGTGACCTTACTAAGACAGTTACCGGCATTATGGAGCCTCAAAATGACTTACCTCCAATTGCTGATTTCTCTATTGAAAAAAGAGGTACTGGCAGCACAGCAGAAAGAACTGTATATATGTGTGCTGACAATGCAAGGGAGTTCCTGTTTAAGAATCGCAGCTGGAGAGATACAGTTACTTCCGTATCTTGGGAATTCTCTAACGGCGCAAATCCGGCTACATCTAACCAAAGAACTAATAACATAGCTGTTAAGTTTGGCCAACCAGGTTGGGTAACAGTTAAACTTACTGCCAATGGTAATAATTCTGGCAGTGGTACCGTTGAACGTCAAGCAGTATATGCAGCTGATGTTAATTATAAATTAGGCGCAGGGTACTTCCAGGAATTTGATGCTAATGGCGATAGAGATAAATGGCCTACGTTTAACATTTATAATAATGC
>JAEZIL010000200.1 GCA_023436685.1 Bacteroidota bacterium
AATCGCCAATACGAAGGTCTTTTTCTCTTACCACATCTTCGTTGAATAAAGATATCGAGGTAATGGTAACCCCGCCAACAGGTGTAGGCTCTATTTTAGCAACAGGGGTAATAGAACCTGTACGGCCCACCTGGAACTCTACCCTTAGCAGTTTACTGGTGGCTTGCCTTGCCTTAAACTTGTAGGCAACAGCCCACCTTGGGTGATGTGCCGTCATACCCATCTGGTCTTGCTGGTCGAAGTTGTTCACTTTTATAACCAGTCCATCCACTTCAAATGGCAAGTCATCGCGGTGTTGTTCAAATTCTTCGCAGAAGGCGATCACTTCGTCTATATGCTTGAAGCGTTTCATTTCTTTCACCGGTGTAGGAAAACCTAAGCGATACAACCACTCCAGCGAACCGAAATGTGAATGCAAGGCCGCGGGTGCATCTTTACCCTTCTCTAAAGTATAATCGCTGATATGGTATAGTATGGCCGATAATTTACGTTTGCTTACTTCCTTTGGGTCCAGTATGCGCAGTGTACCCGATGCAGCATTGCGTGGGTTGGCCAGTGGTGTTAATCCATCTGCTACACGCTGTGCGTTATAATGGGCAAATGCTTCTTTGTGTATCACAACTTCACCGCGTATTTCTATTTGCGAAATGCCATCTTGCTGAAACCTCGCCGAAAGTGGTATAGAACGTATTTGCTTAATATTTGTAGTTATCTCCTCGCCCATTACACCATCGCCACGTGTGGCCCCTCTTACCAGTTTACCGTTCTCGTATACCAGCGATACGCTTGCACCGTCGTACTTAGGCTCTACACAATACTCTATTACACCTTCACCTATAAAATCATGGCAGCGCCTGTCCCAATCGCGGAGGTCTTCCGCATTATAGGTATTATCCAGGCTTAGCATAGGCACCAGGTGGCTCACCGCCGGGAATTTTTCGCTTAGGCCCAAGGCCACCCTTTGCGTGGGCGAATCAGCAGTTATTTGTTCAGGAAATTGTTCTTCCAGTGCTTTCAGTTTCTTAAAGAGCTTATCATACTCTTCGTCAGCAAGCACGGGGTCATTCTGCACGTAATATTTCCAGTCGGCATAATTGATCACATCCCTAAGCTGTTCTATATGCTCATCTGTAAGGTCGTCCTTCAATAAGGTTTTCGCACTGTTGAATAGTTGCTGCTCGTCTGGCTGGGTGTACATGCTGCAAAGAAAAAGAAAAACTTAAGACAATAAATGCTCCCATGGCCCTGCACCCTCTCTCAGCAGTTCTGCGCTACCGTTGCTGCAATCTATAACTGTGGAAGGCACTATGCCGCCAATACCGCCATCTATAACCATATCTACCTTATTACCAAACATATCATGCATCAGTTCAGGATCGGTATAGTACGCTACATCTTCTTCCATAGGCAGCGATACACTCATTATAGGGTGCCCCAATTGCTTCACAATTTCATGGCAAATCTTATGATCGGGTACCCGTATGCCAACTGTATCTTTCTTCGCTTTCAGCATTTTGGGCACCTGTTTACTGGCTTCAAGTATAAAGGTATATGGGCCGGGCAATGCACTCTTCAATAAGCGGAAAGTAGGTGTATCCACGCTTTTGGCATAGTCGCTGAGATTGCTTAGATCGCAACATACAAACGAGAACTGAGCTTTCTTAGGATCAATATTCTTGAGCCTGCAAATACGCTCTATGGCCGAGGTATTATATATATCGCAACCCAGGCCGTAAATAGTGTCGGTAGGATAAATGATAACCCCACCACTTTTTAAACAGTTGATTACGGTAGTTAAATTCCGTTGTTGCGGGTCTTCGGGATGTATGTGAATGAGCATATATATAAAGTTACAAAAACCTAGCCCAGGCTTTGTATTGCTGCAAGAGAGGCTTTTAACCTTTCTTCTTCATTGCCCCGTATATCGGCCCAGGGCACACCGCTATTCTGCACAATTTCAGCATACTGACGGTAAAAGTATTCACGCTCATGCTGCTCAGGGTGTTCGCGTAATATGTCATCCTGCCAGGCTACATCTATGTATGTTAACAAATACAGATCGTATTTGCGCTGAGCTATTTCCGCTAAAACGCGTGTATCGCAATAGCCGTACCGGGCCTCGCTCCATACTTTTATCACATAAAGATCTGTATCGCATATAAGGTAGTGACTTGCCCGGGCCAGTAACACATCTTCGCTCTCTACCTGCCCTTTGGCTATCTTTACAAGGTCTTCCTCATTATACTCTCTCCCCAGGCCTTCTAAATATCCGCGCGCATACTCGGGTACCCAAACAGTATCCAATGCATTGGCAAGCCCTTCGCTTAAGGTGCTTTTACCTGTAGATTCAGGCCCTATTACCACTATTTTTTTTATACTCAAGCGGCGGTAGTTTTAGCGTGTTGCAATTGATACATTTTCTTCCACCTGAAGTAACCCGATACTGCTACTATAAACAGGAAGACCGTAAGTATAGCTGTAAAGGGTATGCCTTTGTGCACCTGCAATGGCACAGCTATCAGGTTCGATATATTTAGCAATATCCAATTTTCTACTTTGTGTTTTGCCAGCAGCCACATACCTGCCCAAGCCGTTGCCGATACCAGTGCATCCCACACAGGCACATCCGAATCTGTAAACCTGCTAAGTATAGTATATAACACAGCCCAGCCTGCCACCACAATAGCACCTGTAATTAACCAATCCTTTTTGCTGTTATGTGATATTGCAGCAGGGTTTTCACTCCCTTTTTTCTTATTCCATAAAACCCAGCCATATATGCTCATTACCAGGTAGTATACATTCAACATAGCTTCTGCATACAGGCCTACATCCGGCTTTGCCATAATATAAATATATAGCGCCGTGCTGATGATGCCCGTAGGGTAAAGCGCTACATGGTTACGGTTGGCAAGCAGTACACTAGCCATACCAAATATTACAGCAATAGCCTCCAGCAGGCTGGTTTGTTTTAATTGCTCTAACGTTTCTGAAAGAAATATGCCTGCGTTCATGAACGGGCAAAAATAGCTAAGTAACACTATATACGTGTTGGCATCATATATGTGTGCTAACTTTAATAAAAGCATTGCTATGAAGAAACTACTTTACTTATTCCTTTTTATGCCGGCTTTATGCCATGCCCAAATGACAACGCGGGTAGTAAAAGATGACCTCTTCATACCCTGGGAAATGGTATACGGGCCCGATGACCATATCTGGCTTACACAAAAGAATGGCTACATATGCCGCCTTAACCCCTCTAATGGCAATATGGACACTTTGTACCACGAAAGCAATACGGTAATACAAAGCGAAGGAGGTATGCTGGGCTTAGCCCTGCACCCCGATTTTACTAATAACCCATACGTATATGTAGCATACCAATACATGAATTCGGGCAACTATACCGAACGTATTGTGCGCTATACATATAATAGTTCCTCCAATACTCTATCGGCCCACACCATATTGCTGGATGATATTGCAGGCGCTAATTTTCATAATGGCTGCCGCTTACTGATAGTGGATGATAAATTATTCATTACCACAGGCGATGCCACAGATGTAAGCAATTCGCAAGATCTCACTTCAGTAAATGGCAAAATATTGCGCATCAATTTAGATGGCTCCATCCCTTCCGATAACCTGATATCGGGCAGCCCTGTATGGTCATTCGGCCACCGTAATGCACAAGGCCTGGTATATGCCAATGGCAAGCTATATGAATCGGAGCATGGGCCAAGCAATGACGATGAGGTAAACATAATTGAAAGTAACCGTAACTACGGATGGCCAAATGTGGAAGGCTATTGCGACCAGCCATCGGAGGCTACATTTTGCACAAATAACAATGTAGCTGAGCCAATTATAGCATGGACACCCACCATTGCCGTATCAGATCTTGATTATTATGATCATCCCATGTTTCCATCTTTGCAAAAATCGCTGATAATGGCTACGCTGAAAGACAAACGGCTGTACCAGTTAAAGCTGAATGCCGGCTTCGATGATGTAACCTCCACTACTACAATAGCCGGTCTTAGTAGCGACCGACTACGTGCTGTATGCATAGGCCCGGATGGCAATATATTCATTAGCACCAGCAATTCAAACGCAAATGGCAGCAACCAGGTTGATAAGATAATAGAAATCTACGACCCATCTTTTACAATGGTAACATCGGTTGCCAATAACAAAGCCATAAGCATATACCCCAACCCAGCCAGTGATATAGTAAACATTAAAATAGCTGCGGCTGACATGCCTGCAGAATATATTATTACCAGTATGCAGGGCAGTGTATTGATGAAAGGCAAGTTTCAAGGCAGCAACAGCACGATAGATATAAGCGCGCTGCCGAAGGGAATATATGTTATAAAGGTGCTTGGCCATGATAGAAACACACTAACCCGAAAGATTACAAAACAATAGATATCAACGATTTTTGGAAATTTAGTTTATAATACTATTTTTGCAATCCCAATTCAAGGGATGGTGTGGTAGCTCAGTTGGTAGAGCAAAGGACT
>JAEZIL010000275.1 GCA_023436685.1 Bacteroidota bacterium
ATGCCTGCCAGGTAACCCATCATTCTACGCCAGTTAAAAGCTGCACCGGGAACTGACCTTTGCGGCATCTCCTTATCCAGCAGCTCACGCATCTGCAGCCAGGCGCCGGGGCGCTGCTTTTCCTCACCATTGGCAAGGCGCTGCTTCAGCAAGTCATCAATATTTATCATGTTTTTATCCATGTGGATAAAATTTATTTTTTGTAATGTAATTGTAGTTTCTCAATCTTATCCTTCAAAACCCGCCTTCCTTCCGAAAGGTGCCATTTTGAAGTTCCTTCACTTATATTCAGCATTTTTCCAATCTCTTTGTGCGAGAAACCTTCCATAACATACATGTTAAAGACGGCTTTGGTTGCGTCAGGTAACCCCTGTACTAATTCCAGTAGCTGGTTATAGTACAGCCTGTCCGCATGGTCTTTATGCACATACTGGTCTTTTTCTACCAATACTATTTTTTCAGAATAACGTATGTTTTGCTTTACGTAGTCTGAAACTGCATGAAAAACTATTTTTCGTAACCAACCTTCGAAAGAGCCTTGGAACGTATACTGTTCTATTTTTTGGAATGCCCTTAAAAATCCGTTATTCAACACCTCTTCGGCTTGCATTTCCTGGTCAATATACCGTCTTACCACGCCCATCATCCGTGAATAAAACAGGTTATACAGCTTCTCTTGGGCATTGCGATCATTTCGCATGCATCCATGTATGAGCTCTTGAAGCTCACTGGTTTGACCGGGTACACTATATGCCAAAGCGATAGCCAAGTAACGGGTATTTTTTAAGCCTCACATACAATAAGACTGACAGTCTTACACATACGTTGGGTTAACCCTGAATTTTATGATTAACAATAGATTTATAACGCTAATATATGGCTGATTATGATACTTTATGACAAAAAAGTCACATAGCAGCAAATAGGATATCTATTTCGTCTTACCTGATACAATTTCATCAAGTGTAGTTTGCGCCAGCGGATGATAATTTCCCCTGTATCTACCATAGATATCTTTAGCCATTTCTTGTTTACCGGTATTCATCATTTCGCTGTAAAGCGGTTCAATAAACTTACGGCGGCCTACCCTGCTCAGGAAATCCTGCATTGGTTTATATGCAGGCTTATAATCGGCCGCTATGGCCATTACATACCACAAGTCGGCTATTTCACTGTTGCCGCTATTCGAAAAATGATACTTGGCATCAAGTGCTGCCATTTTATCAGCGCTAAGTGGTTTAGGCATTTTACGCAAAAAATGCAGCCACTCATGGGTGGTCCAACCTTTTGTATCTAAGTTTTGCGGTGCAGTGCCATTTAGAAAACTGGTACGGGTTGCATCAACTTTATCAAAACGGTCATGGTCGGCACGGGGTGCATTAGGTGGTATTCCAGCGCCATAAACCCAAGTATTGATATCTAATTTCCTGGCTAGCGTACTATCTTCCTTTATCAAGTTGGCATTCAGGTAACTGATAAATTGCTCTGTGGTAAGTGTTTTGAATGAATGCTCCTTAAAATATTTGTTTAGGAATGCATCCATTTTCTCACGTCCTACATTATTTTCTATCAATCTAAGTAGCAAAGCACCTTTCTCATATGCTATGTCAGTTAACCCGTCGTCAGGGTCGCGGCCCGACAGATCTAATTTAAGGTGGGTATCTTTACTATCCTTCCCAATATCGTTTACGGCCTTTTCCAGGTCCTGGTAGCCAAGTTCCCAAAGCATGTCAGCATAGCTCTTATCTGTCATTGCTTCAGTAAGGCGGCGCTCAAAATAAACCGTAAACCCCTCGTTCAGCCAGAAATCATTCCATGTAGCATTAGTAACAAGGTTACCGCTCCAGTTGTGCGCCAGTTCGTGCGCTATCAGGTTCACAAGAGAACGGTCGCCCGATATGATAGTTGGTGTACAGAAGGTTAGCCGCGGGTTTTCCATACCGCCTATCGGGAAACCCGGAGGTAGCACCAATATATCGTACCTGCCCCATCGATACGGGCCATATAATTTTTCAGCAGTATGTACCATTTTTCCAACATCAGCAAATTCGTTGTGTGCTTTTGTCAGCATTCCAGGTTCAGCATATACACCTGTACGTTCATCTATATCTTTAAACTGAACATCGCCCACAGCTAGTGCCATAAGGTAGGCCGGTACCGGCATTTCCATTTTGAAATGATAGATACCGCTATCGTTTTTCTGCTGTGGGTTTTCAGCACTCATCAAAGCCATCAAGCCTTTAGGTACGGTAACGCGTGCAGTATAGGTATATCTGATGCCAGGACCATCAGCACACGGTATCCAGGAGCGTGCATAAATAGACTCGGACTGTGTGTAAAGGAACGGATGCTTTTTATCAAGCGTTTGCTGTGGAGCCAGCCATTGTAAAGCAGTAGCGTTAGCACCACTTGCATATTTTATTTTTACTTGTTTGGTTGCTGTTGTAACAGGGATATCCAGTTGTTTGCCCAGATGTGTTACAAAATCGCCCAGTTTAAAGTCAGATGGTTTGCCATCTACCCAAACACTGTCGATGCTAAGGTCATATGTATCGAGCTTTAAACTTTTTTCGCCTTTACTATTGTCAACAGTCCAGGCAGCGTAACCTGCTATTTGTTTTTTGTCAAAGTTCACATTTACATCAAGGTCCAGGTGTTTTATTCCAATCACATCTGCGTTCGACTGCGTATGAATGTCTTTTGCCTGATGGTTACCAACTGCCATTTCATTCCCGGCATTTTCCTTTTGTTTACGCTCATTGCATGCAGCTAATGCTATGCCTGCCGCTATTGCTAGTGGAATTATCTTTTTCGTCATCTAATTTTAGTGTTATAATTATGCTTCTTCAGCAACGTATATATCTTTCCATTGGGTGTTCTTTAAACTATCCCAAACTAACCATAGAAAGATAGCCGATAAAATTATAAATAATACCTCTAACCACCAGAACATACTGGCTACATAATGGCTAAAGCCTAATATACCTATTAATAAAAAGCTCGACAAAATGCGCATAAAAGTTTTCATACCTGTCGTTTTCATTTGCTCTTTTATAGAGAATGGTAAGGTGCGCTGATTGAGCCTTGCCACACATGCTGTGAACACAGTTACATTTACAGCAGCCAATATCACATCTATTATTGCATGTACACCCCATACGTACACAACAAAAGCTCCGATCACTGTTATGAACGGTAAAAAGAATTTTATCCAGAGCGCCTTGTAAGACCCAGCCAGAATAAGGCCGGGGTTTTCAACGGGTGCAGAATAGTAGACCCATGCAGCTTTATACTGATCGGAAATATTTACATAATTCATGGCCTGCATCATGGCGAATGCAGCCATATACAACAATATATAAAATGAATTAGATTCAGGTAAGTTCCGCCATACTTCGCTCAATGGCTCATTATCCATCAGAAGCAAATAAAAGAAATAGACTGGTACATATGCAAATGATGGATATACACGCATTTTAAAAGATCTGCTCCTGGATGTTTGCAACCAGGTGAGCATAAAGCCTGCTTTATCCAACCCATTTCTGCTAACCAGGCCAGACAGCTTAACAGCAACATCACTTTTGTTCTTTCTTTGTGACTTTGTTGAAGTATGTTCATGTACTTCTACCCCATCAATAGCGGCCAGCTTTCGTCCAAAATTTGGTGCCAGCCACTTCAAAGTAACCCATAAGCTGAATAAAGGAAATAGTATTGCCAATGCACTGAGCCATACGGTACCCGGGAGCACTGCTTTATAGCCCAACCAACTCCAGCACGAAGCTAACCAATATGGAGGTGTCAAACGTATCCACCCATAATCCCTCAGATCCAGATAACGAATAGCAGGGCTTTTCATCATCCCTTGCATCAGGTAATAAAATGCAACAACAAAAATGGTAAAGGCTATCTGAAATGAGCCGATAATATTTTTAAAACGCTCTGCACCGGACATCTTTAGTATCAGTAAATAAATGCCATTGACAAGAAACAGCGCTATAAATACCATAAGAACTAACGGTAGTGGAAACAATATTGCAGAAGCCCAGCCTTTATCAATTCCTAGGATTATCCATCCCGGTAAAGACATCGGCAATACTATCCTGAACAGGTATATAAACACATATAAATTACGCGACAGGAATAGTGTTTGATCGTTTATAGGTTTAGGTATAAGTATGTATTTATCCGCTGCGTCAACCAGGATATTTGAAAAGTCGGTAATCAGAGAGAACGTCAATATGAACAAGAACATGGTAAAATACGTCGTCAACGCGAAAATTGTATCGTCCAGATAAAGTAAGGGGAATATGTATATCATTCCCATACAGAAATAGATAAACATATTAAGTATCGTACTGAACTTACGTGACTTACCTTCCTTACGCCTGCCAAAAGATAATGGCCGTCGATCATCCATTTTCAGCTTTACGGTGAGTATTGCCTTTAACTGCACCATATCAGCCCCCATGGCGCGCCATAAACCGGAGAACAATAATACCAATGCAAGGAAGATTCTATTCATTTTCGTCAGATGGGTTTAATGGCAAAGTATTATAGGATGTCGCAAACCCCGATGCCTGTGAAGACATATCTCCGCCAGAAGTAAGCCTGGAAAATATTCTCTCAAGCGATTCATTGCCCCCTTCCCTTAATTGTTCAATAGTAGCATTAGCAATAATAGTTCCTTTATCTATTAACACTATCCTATCTGATACTTTTTCAACCACATCCATCATATGCGAGCAATAAAATATAGTTTTACCTTCCTGCTTTAACACCTGCAACATTTCCTTTACCAGGATAACAGCATTAGCATCCAGGCCCGACAATGGTTCGTCCAATATCACAATGTCGGGATTATGCAGTAGTCCTGAGGTGAGTAATACCTTTTGCCGCATACCTTTAGAGAAAGTATCCATGCGTTGATCGATATTGGCCAGCAAGCCAAATGTTTCCAGCATCCGTTCACTTCGTTCCCTGATGACATCATCACTCAAATGATACAACTTACCTGTAAAGGCAAGATACTCGCGCGGCGATAGCAGGTCATACAATTCTGCCAGTTCAGGTATGTACCCTATAGTACGTTTTACATTGTTAAGATTATCTCTTAAAAGCTTTCCATCCACCCATACTTCACCTGTATAGTCTTGTATAATACCTGTAAGTATTTTCACAGTAGTTGATTTACCCGCCCCATTAGGCCCAATATAGCCTATGATTTCCCCCGCGTAAATATCAATATCAATATTTTTTAGCACTTCTTTATCTCCGTATTTCTTACCGAGGTGCCTGATGGAAATTTTAGGCTGTAAAACGTTCATATAACTGCGGGTTAATTTTTTAAATTATTAGTTAATAACCTAGCCGGGGCGGTTTATATACCTGCAACTTAGCCTAAAGAAAAAGTAAAAACAAATAGCTTCTGTAACTCAATGCCAGCAAGGATTTTGATAACAACAATATTTTATTTTTTGCATTTACCCAATTTATAGCCAACCACAAAACGGATTAAAAATGTCTTAATTGATGTAACAGGCAAGGTGTACTAACTACCCATCCTCCTTGTTGTTATGAAAACATTTTAACCTAATTGTAAACCTATGAGAAAGCTAACCAAACTTTTACTGGTGCCGTGCCTGTTCTTACTCGGCATGGTCATCCGCCCCCAAAAGGCAGAAGCATCGCACGCTGCAGGTGCCGAAATAGTGTACGAGCACATTAGTGGCACTACCTATCGCTTTATCGTTAAATTCTACCGCGACTGTGATGGTATCCCTACACCTACAGCATTCCAGGTATGCTTTTACAATCCATGTACCGGCGCAAAGTTCAGCACCCAGGCCGACCTTTATACCGGCCTGATCCCTAACACAAATCCGGGTTTGCCACCTGTACCAAATGGCACACCTGTATCAGCCGGTTGTTCTGACATCAAAACAAAATGCGATTCTCCCGCTTCCGTTATCAAAGGTTACCAGGAATGGTGGTATGTATGCACCCAGGATCTCGTTGATACCTGTAATGCATGGAGGTTCGCCATATCTGAACCATCTCGCAATAGCGGTCAATTAAATATTAATGGCGGAGATAACCTGTATGTAGAAACTACATTTGACAATGACTATGCGCCGGGCAATAATTCACCATATTTTGCCAATAAACCAATACCTTTCTGCTGCGAGGGCCAGGCTTTCAGCTACAACAACCTGGCTACCGACCCCGACGGTGACTCGCTCTCACATAAAATGATAATACCTTTAAACGGCACAGACTGTAGCGCAGGGTTATCATCATGCACACCTCTTGTAACTGTACCGCCAATCAATGCATTAAATAATCCTTTACCCTGCAATAATACTTTCGTTATATCGCCCACTACCGGCCAAATGAACTTCACACCCAGCACAGCAGGTTTTGCAACCATTACCGAGCTGGTGGAAGAATGGCGCAACGGCCATAAGATTGGTAGCATTATCCGCGATATGCAAGTACAGATATTACCAGCACCTTGTTCTAGTGTACCTCTTCTACCGGTTAATTCAACCGGCACGCCTATTGGCTGTATATGGACAGGTACCCGCTTTGAAGGTTGCGTAGAACAACCTATGAGTTTCCAATTCAGCGGTTCTTCTCCGGCAAGTGACGCTGTACTTATAGCACGTGATGACCACAACGGTACCAGGGTATTCCCTCCGGGCAATAATGTAACTGTTACCTATACAGGCCAAAGAACCAAAAATGTTACGGGTACCTTCACATGGACACCTACAGCTACTATGGCTGGGTCGCATTATATGACTGTTACTATTACCGACTCTACCTGCCGCCCTCCAGGTATCCTGTACAACAGCTTCCATACTATTGAGATCTTTATATGGCCTGGTACGGAAGCATTTAAAGATACAGCGATATGCCCCGGTGACATAGCTTCGCTGGCTGCGATAGGTGGTGGCGATTTCGAATGGACCGTTCTTAGCGGCACACCGGGATCACTGACCCCTGCCGTAGGCCCTAACGTTACCGCATCGCCTGCAGTACCAACCGTTTACCAGGTTGAATCTAAACTGACAGACTTCTGTGCCCGCAATAAAGACACTGTAACCGTAGATGTATTGCCGGTACCACAGTTTACCGAAATGATAGATAAGATCACCTGTCCCGGTACAGCAATAGTACTGGATCCGCAAGTGGTGCAAAACCCCGGTGTAACCTATAATGTGAACTGGTCTCCGGCTACTTACCTGAGCAGTACAACCGGTTTCACGGTAACTTCAATACCTGCAGATAATATTACATACTATGTATCGATAGAAGCCAGCAACAGTGTTTGTAAAGCATTTGATACCGTAGTGGTGGATGTACTGGATGGCTTTACCATACTGACCCCCGATACAGCTATATGCCTGGGTGGCAAAGTGCCTGTACGTGCAACGGGCGACCCACGCTACAACTGGCAATGGGAAACGAACGACCCGAGCGCCAATGGTGTATTTGATGATGCTACCATCCTGACACCGGTGATCACCCCTACCCCTAACAATGGCGGTATCGGTACCTGGACCTATACTTTGCGTGCCTCTTACCCCGGCTGCCCACAAGACAGCGTAAGCGACATAACCATAGATGTGCAACCGATACCAAGTGTAACGGTAGATGAAGACACCCGTATCTGCTTTGGCGATACCATGCTGATGCACGGACAGGTAACACCGGACTATGCAGGCTATACTTATAGCTGGACACCGGGCCTTGCCCTGGATGACCCAAGCATACTTGGCCCTATCTTCTCGGCACTGAATGTAGGAGAAACAGAACTGACCCTGAAGGTAAGCACCAGTGCAGGCTGCCAGGATGAGGACAAGGTAAAGCTGACCGTACTGCCTGCTGACTTCATATTCCTGAGCAATGATACGGCTATATGCCCCGGCGATACCACACAACTGGCTATGACGGGTGTGGGACTGGAATCGTTCTTCTGGGCTGCCGATGACGCGATCAGCGATGTGAACTCAAGCACACCATATGTATATCCGTCAACTACCAGGGACTATATAGTATATGGCCGTGATACCAATACCTGCTTCGATACCCAGATGGTACATATAGTGGTAAGGCCTGCGCCTATCGTATCGCTACCCGACAGTGTGGTACTGTACCCTGGTCAAACGTACACGATGAATCCTATAGGTAATGCTACTTACTACAGCTGGTTCCCACCTGTGGGTTTGAGTGCAGCAAACATATCTAACCCTGTGGCCAGCCCGCTGGTGAACACAAGGTACATAGTAACTGCTACTACCGAGGCTAACTGTAGTGTGACTGATTCGATAGATATCATTATCTCCGCTGAAAGCCTGATAGATATGCCGAATGCTTTTGCACCTGGAAGCAGGAACCTGCTGAAGCCCGTACGCCTGGGCGATGTAGAGCTGAAGAGCTTTACTATCTACAACAGGTGGGGAGCCAAAGTGTATGAAAGCAGCGATATCAACCAGGGATGGGATGGTAAGTTCAACAACGAGCCACAACCTATGGGAGTGTATATCTACACTATCGAAGCACTGACACCAACAGGTAAGAAATTTACCAAACAAGGTAATATTACCCTGATCAGATAGATAACTTAGGTAAAAATATAAGAAAGGCCCGGCTGATCAGCCGGGCCTTTTGTTTGGCAGAATTGTAGGTATTAAGATTGTAATAGCAAATGCATAAAGGATAAATTACTTGAGGGTATCAACTTCTTTTTGATAATTACCCTGGATGATTAGATTAATGCACTGTTGAAGGATAAGATCTCCTTGGTACGTTGATTAGGCTAATCCCCGCAGATTTCGCATGCAAAAGGGATGAACAAACGTTCATCCCTTTAATTAAGTCGTGATTTGATCTTATTCGATAACCAATCTTTCCTGATGTATGGGCTTACCATCAACCGCTATTTTTATCATGTATATACCCGGTACAATATCAGGTAGGCGTAGATAGTTGTTTAATCCGTTAGCCTCGCCTAAATATATATTAGCTATAATTTGACCGTAAATATTCAGCAGTACAACCGATACTTTGGCATTGCTAACTATACTGTTTGATAAAGAAACTTTTACCTGGTCTTTGGCGGGGTTAGGATAGATTTTCGTTTCAGCACCGCGATTTACAAATTCCTGTACTCCTGTTGTTTGCTCTTCACGGTATACAGGCGTGAAAGGGTCACATTTTGTTTCTGTACCGG
>JAEZIL010000295.1 GCA_023436685.1 Bacteroidota bacterium
TGGCAGGAAGCCGCTCGTCGTTGCTTATAGGTACGTAGCCAGAATAATACACGCGCTTCAAAGAATAATTGCGGTATAGGCTATCAGCTTTGTACATAATGTCTTTATCAGTCTCCGGTGTAGCGCCTATCACCATTTGCGTGCTTTGGCCAGCTGGAGCAAAACTTGGTGCAGACTTTATTAATGCACGTTCCTCAGTAAGGCCACTGATGGTTTTACTAAGAAAGGACATAGGGCGAACTATATCCTGCTCATTTTTTTCAGGAGCCAACATTTTCAGGCTCTGCTCTGAGGGCAATTCAATATTCACACTTAGTCTGTCAGCATAAAGGCCTGCCTCTTTCATCAGCTCATTACTGGCACCGGGTATTGTTTTCAGGTGGATGTAGCCATTATAGTTATGTTGCAACCGTAGTGTCTTTGCAACTCTCACAAGCCGCTCCATAGTATAGTCGGGACTCTTAAATATACCTGAGCTGAGGAATAACCCTTCGATATAATTACGCCTGTAAAAATTAATAGTGAGATCTACGACCTCTTCCACAGTAAAGGCTACGCGTTTTATATCGTTGCTGCGGCGCGATACACAATAGGCACAATCGTAAATACAAAAATTCGTCAGTAATATCTTTAATAATGAAACACACCTTCCATCCTCGGTATAGCTATGACATATGCCATTGCTAGCATTCCCTAAGCCTTTATTAGTATTTTCTCTTTTACTACCACTTGACGCGCAGGATACATCGTATTTTGCAGCATCAGATAAAATATTCAATTTCTCATTAATCCTATCCCAGCTCATTGTACAAATTTAAACAAACGTACAAATATATGTACAATACAGTGGCGTTAATTTATTAACGTAACTTTCTGGATAAAGTATTTTCAAATTAAAAAATATTAACTACTTTTGTACCTACAATAATTAACATAAAACACTCTTATTATGGCAACAACGTGGAAATTAGACCCGATGCACTCAGAACTACAGTTCAAAGTGAAACACCTGATGATAACAACCGTAACCGGCCAGTTCAATAGCTATACTGTTGATGCTACAACTGAGGGGGACGATTTCACTAAAGGTGGTAGCGTTACAGTTACAGCAGATATAGATAGTATTAGTACGAATAATGAACAGCGTGATACACACTTGAAATCTGCAGATTTTTTTGATGCAGGAACGCACCCTCAACTAAAGTTCGTAAGCACAAAAATGGAAGGTAGTGGTGATGAATATAAACTAACCGGAGATCTTACTATTAGAGGTACAACACTACCAATAACATTAAATGTTGAATACGGTGGTACAGTAGTAGATCCTTATGGGCAAACTAAAGCAGGATTTACTGTAAATGGTAAAATAAGCCGTAAAGAATTTGGCTTGATATGGAACGCAGTAACTGAAGCGGGATCTGTTGTTGTGAGCGATGAGATAAAAATACATGCTGAGATCCAACTTGTGAAACAAGCTTAAACATGAAAGGGCTACTTCCTTTTAAAGATACGTAGCCCTTTTTTCTTTTTCCTTGGCTCATCAGCAGTAGTTATTGTTGTATCAGCACCTTCACCTACAGCATCATTCTTCCTGTTCCATTTAATTTTTACTTTTCCATCCTCTCCGTCTACTGCTTTAAGATGTAGTACAATACCCTTCATGTTGCGCTCCTTCCTTAGCTCTTCATCTTCAATCAGTTCATCTTTACCGGGGTTGCGCAGAGGGATATCTATATTAATATCGGTACCGGTTGCCGCAAAAGAGTAAATACCTTCAATGCTCATATTAATGGCGCTTGACTCTATAGCCATTGGGTAAATGGTTATTTTATCACCTTTAATATCAAATTTATTTTTTAGGGTATTAAAAGTGATATTATCAAGATTTCTATTGCGGAAAACGAATTTACTGATCTTAATAAGTGGCTCAAAATTGCGAAGCGCACCGTTTTTAAACTCAAAAGACGCTGTGCCATTAAATGAGCGAGGCATAAGTTTACCATCATCTTTAACAGCCCCTGTAACGTTGATTGCAGCAGATAAATTGCCACTCACATTACTATCGGTAATAGATGTCTGCCCAAAATTATCAAAGGCATATAAGAACTTAGCAATATTAACATGCGATACATCTGTCTTTACAATAAAATTATTAACCGGGCCTTGCTGTAAAAGACGAATATCCATCTTTAATGTTCCGTCGGCATGCTTTACAATAAAGTTTTTTAGATTAATGTCAGTATTTGTCAGTGTTACATCAGCTTTAATATCAAAAGCCTCAAAACGTTGGTATATAAGCTTGTCCACATTTACATCCATATGTACACTACTTGCCTCCAAAACCTTGTCCAACTGATAAGACATCTTCGAAATATTATTCCCTGCACCTTTCCTCGCCGCTGACACTCTTTGTACACTGTCATTCCGTTTAGTAAGAAATGCTTTAAAGTCGCTCAGGTTAATAAGCGGGCTACGCACATGCCAGTCCAGTATTATTTTTTCAGGTGCCGTATAGTATAAGTTAAGGAAATTTTTGAGGCTGCCCTGCATAGCCAATTGTGTATTGCCCTTTTGGAGTTTTACGTTATCCAGAAAAAGATCGCTGCCGTTAAACTTAAGTACAGCGCTGGTATTTTTGAATATCATGTTTCTTGGCACATAGGTCATTGCAGCATCCGTTAGTTTAATAGTGCCATATATATATGGCTGAGTAGTATCGTTGCTACGTATACCCGCCCTATATAGTAAGTTAACATCAACATTGCCTTTATCGAAATGAAAAGTATTACTACCTATTATTGAATTGATTTTGGTGACTGGAAACTTAGACTGAAAGCGCCCTTGCAACACCGGGCTTATAAGATTAGTTACTTGAATAGTATCGGCACTGAAAGGGATGCCTGACCATTTACCCTTAAGCGCAGTTAGTGTAATAATTGCATTACGGTCGTTACGCCCGTTGCCTGTAATATATTCGTTATAAAACCTGCCATTGAAGGTACATTCATCTATATCGCCACCAGGCGTTTTAAATGTATTGTTTCTGACTTTCCAGGTAACATTGACCAAGGGTGTATCACGGTACTTCATACTACCTTTAAGAACTGCCTGCAAGTCAATAGGATCTTCAAAATCGAGCGTATTTATCTTAGACGATATATTGGGCGACAACAAAGCCGTTGCATTTTTATATGCTATATTATTTGCTTTTATATTAAGCTCGAATGTGGGCGGCGTGGTGGGAAAAATAAATCTGCCACCCAGTAATATCTCGTCTTCATCTATTTCCAGTTCCTGCTCGGGTATTGTTAAGGTTTTTGTGATCTTATCGTACGATATACTGAGGTCCGACTTTAAGCGCTTATTCTGTAAAAAACTGCCCTTTTCGGTATTGAAGTTAAACTGCTTTACAGTTGTATTCAGCTCTATTTTTGCATTCCAACCACCTTCTAGTTTGTAATCTATAACAGTTTCCAGGTCCTTTATATCCAGCTGAAATAATTTATTTTTTGTCTTGTTCTCAAAAACAAGGTTTACATTGTTGAAGTAGAGATGATTGATGCGAGGTTGAGATTTTTTCCGGGTAGTATCCTTTTGTGGTTTAGGCGTAAATAAACGAGTGTTAGTATATCCATTACTATCGGTAAACAAATAGATATCTGCGTTATTTATACTTACATCACGAATGCGTGGAGCCCCTTTTATAATAGAAAATGCATTTACCGATACATATATTTCCTTCGCGCGTAGCAAATCGTGCTTATGCTGCATCCAAAGACTATCGCGCAGCAGCACATTCTGTAACGATATAGATATACCCGGAAAGCCACGTATAAGTGTAGGCTCCATGCTTTCGATACTTAATGTACCACTTATGTTTTCATTCAGCTGCTCTGTTACAGCTTCCAATACGGCTTTTTTGTTAATGTTGACATAGGCTACAACGCAGGCAAATAACAGGAGCACCAAAAGAATGACTCCCGCAACTATCTTTAATGACAACTTCAGCCAACGCATACAAACACATTAAAGGGTTATTGTTCTTCATTAAATTCTGCCCTATATACCTTAATTAACAGTATAAAATACGATATGAACAATGGGCCAAATATTAAGCCCATAATACCAAATAACTGCAATCCAAGCAGCACACCAAATACTGTTATCAACGGGTGCACATCTCCTATTTTCTTCAAAATGGTGAAACGCAATACATTGTCGATATTAGAGATTACTACAGCACTATATAGAGTAAGGCCGATAGCAGGCCCTGTTTCACCAATGGCAAACATATATACAACTATAGGTATCCACACAATCATAGTACCCACTACTGGCAGCAGCGAGCATACACCGGTCATTAAACCCCATATTAAAAACTCGTTTACACCAAATATCCAGTAGCCTACTGAAGCAACAATTGATTGTAAAAAAGCCAGTACCGGTATGCCAATAGCGTTAGAAACAACCAGTTTATAGGTCTCTGCCCATATAGATGCTTTGCTTTCTTTCTTTAGAGGTAATACTTCGAGTAAATCCTGCTCCATTTTTCTACCTCCTATAAACATGAAGTAAACAACAAACAATGCAACAACAAAATTTGTAACCACCGATGCAGTAGTGCCTAAAATACGCGGAAGCAACATAGCTGCCCTTTGTATTCCCATTTGTAATTGCTCCTGGCTTACTGTAATTTGTGGAAACCGCTGCTTGACCTGCGTAAGCATTATTGTTCCTTTTTCTATAAGGTATTCGGAGTTATGGATCAGATAATTTACTTTGGGTATTAATACTTCCACCACAGCCCAAACAGGAATGGCCAGAATGAGTATTGTAAGAGAGATAAGCGTAAGTGCTGCTAATGCCTTCTTCCAACCTTTCTGTTCTATCAACCTGAAATAGGTTTTGCGCAAAAGGATATATAAAGTAACAGCCAATAAAAACCCCGGTACGAAATAGTATAGCTGCCATACAACTACAACCCCTATCAGGAGTATGAGTAAATAAAGGCTAACCCTTTTTATATTAAGCGCATTCATATTTCAGATGTGTGTAAGACAGTATGTAAATAATATTATACCAACATGTTGCATTTATCGGGCCAAAGAACACAGGCGTAGTTTTTTCTATTAAACTACTAACAAAAAAACAATGTTTTGTCTTTAAGGTTAACCTTACTCATACTATTATACTTAGCTTCCGGGCACCAGGTTGCTTCCGGCCAGCCTTTTGCCCGCTTAAACCCGGCACCGGATACCAACTACATTCAAGATCTGTCGCATAAACTTGCCTTGAGATTATATGGATCGCGAAAATTTACAGGGTACAAATTGGGACAATTTGGCAACAAACGGGTTATATACTACCCTAATTCAAATATAAACGTAGGCGTAGGTGCCAGCTACAAGTTTCTAAACATAAATATTGGCTTCCCTGCCCCTTTTATTAACAACGATAAAGATAAGTATGGTAAAACCAGGTTTTTGGACCTTCAGTCCTACATCTACATGGGCAAACTAACCATTGACCTGTACGCTCAATTTTATAACGGATATTATTTGGCAAATAATGAAGTGCTAGCCACCACGCCACCTAACGGATATTTGCAACGACCAGACATTAAGACCAAAACAATAGGTACTACAGTTGAATATATCTTTAACCATAAAAAATTCTCCTACCGCTCTATATACCTGCAAAACGAACTACAGAAAAAAAGTGCAGGGTCTTTTCTTGCAGGCGGTGGTGTACATTATGTAAATATGCGTGCCGATTCATCGGTCATACCAACCACCATAGCTGATAAAGATTTTTTTAATGGTGCGCATTTTAATCAATCCGATTTCATAAATCTGACAGCCAATTTCGGCTATGCACACAACTTTGTAATAGCCGGGCATTTTTTTGTAATGGGTTCTTTATTGGGCGGCGTAGGTGGCAACTATATGCAACTAACAAATGTACCGTCGGGCACAGGCAATGAAGGCATTAATCTCAACCTTACTGCAACTGTACGTGTTGGAGCAGGCTATAACTCTGAACGTTTTTTTGCCGGCGTACATTATGTAAACTATATAACTGCCAATGCAGCCCCCATTGCACATGCATGGCAACAATATGAAGCGGGCAACCTTCGCGTATCTGTAGTACGGAGACTTGATGTAAAAAAACCACTGCCCAAACCGCTAGACAAGTTATTTGACGCCGATCTTCCGCCAGTTACCAATTGATAAATAAGTGATACTTTTATAGCAATTAGTTCTGTATGAAAAAATTGCTTTATACCCTATTAATAGTGGCTTTGCCCGCTACAATTGTTTTTGCACAAAAGGAAGAGAATAGCCTTCCCAAATTGTCGCCCCTTACACGCTTGTTTTTGCAAAAACAAAGCAACACCGCCGCAAACCGGGTAGATGGATTTGTATACAATTACACACAGCAAGGGTTACAAGTATCTGCTGTTATAAAAATGGAAAATGACATAGGCAATGCTTTGGAAGAAATGCAACAATTGGGAGTGCGTATTGGAACCCGGGCAGGAAAAGTGTGGACGGTACAAATACCTTATAACCAGGTAAACGCGTTCACAAAAATAAAAGGCATTGATTACATACAACTAGATGAACCAACGGCACCATTGCTTGATGAAGCACGCAAGCAAACCCGTGCAGATTCTGTTCAGCAAGGCATTGGGCTGTTTTGCCCTTTTACAGGCGATGGTGTAGTAATGGGCATTGTAGATGCAGGCTTCGACTATACGCACCCAACATTCTTCGATACATTGAACACAAGTTACCGTGTAAAAAAAGTTTGGGAACAAAAGAAGCCCGGCACTCCTCCCTCGGGCTTTAGCTATGGCAATGAGTTAACAACAACTGCTGACATACTTGCCGCTGAAGATGATAATGGACAAACCCACGGTACACACGTTGGAGGTATAGCTGCTGGATCGGGCATAGGGGGAGGCAACGACCATCGTAAATTCAGAGGTTTTGCTTATCAGTCCGACCTGGTTTTTGTAGGTATTACTCCCGATAAAAGCCAATGGATAAACACCGGCGCATCGGATATGATAGACGGCATCAATTACATCTTTCAATACGCCGACGACCAAAACAAGCCGGCTGTAGTTAATCTTAGTTGGGGAAGTCCGCTTGGCCCTAGAGATGGCAG
>JAEZIL010000299.1 GCA_023436685.1 Bacteroidota bacterium
TCCTCGATATATAGGCCCTCTAAAGTAATACTGTTAAGTATGCCAATTTTTACACGTTCTATGCTAACCTTAGTTTTAAGCTTATCCGCTAATATAATAGTGGCTCTCTTCGCTATAAAGGTTTGTACTGGAGAAAAATTCACCAATATCAATATAAGTACTATAAGCCCTAATAGCCCCAGGCCAATATTCCTTAATATTTTAAGAAAGCGCTTCAGAAATGTTATTTGATTGTTTCAGAATATCTTACAAAAATAGTTCCCCCCGCTTACATCCAATAAAAGAATTTGTTAATGATTAAGTTATTCCGTTATTGTTGAGTAAGCAATTGAGCACTAAAATGCTGAAAAAACTGCTTAATTTGTCGGCTCAACGATTAAATACTAAAATAGAACAACATGAAATATTCAGTGTTGAGCACCTCATTTTTATTGTTAAGTATGACAGTTGCTGCGCAAAAACCAGGGGCATTTTCAGATAAATATCCTGTTACCAAAACAGTTGACCAAACCGACGAAATGTTCGGAACAAAGGTGCCTGATCCATACAGGTGGTTAGAAGATGATATGGCCGATGATACTAAAGACTGGGTAAAACGAGAGAATGTAGTTACCAATGCTTATCTCGGTAAAATACCTTTTCGCAATGCAATAAAGAATCGTATAACCGAATTATGGAATTATGAAAAGTACTCTGCCCCATTTAAGGAAGGCGGTTATACATACTTCTTTAAAAATGACGGTTTGCAAAATCAAAGTGTGCTATATCGCCAGCAAGGCAATGGTACGCCTGAAGTATTTCTTGATCCGAATAAGTTTTCAGTAGATGGAACTACCTCGCTGGCGGGAATAGACTTCAGTAAAGACGGATCTGTTTGTGCGTTCCAGATATCTGAAGGTGGCTCTGATTGGCGTAAGGTAATTGTTATGGATGCTAAATCTAAAACAGCATTGAGCGATACACTGGTAGATGTTAAATTCAGTGGTTTGGCTTGGTATGGCACCGAAGGGTTTTACTACAGCAGTTATGATAAGCCTAAAGAAGGTAGCCAACTATCAGGGAAAACCCAGTTTCACAAGTTATATTATCATAAATTAGGTACTCCTCAGTCGGCCGATAAACTTGTTTTTGGTGGAGACCAAACACCTCGCCGGTATATTGGTGCAGGTGTTACCGAAGATCAGAAGTATCTGATCATTTCTGCAGCCAATGCAACTTATGGTAACGAGCTTTACATCAAAGATCTTAGCCGTCCTGGTGCTGATATTGTCCCCATTGTAACGGGCTTCGATAACGAGCAGGAGATAGTATATAACGAAGGTGACAAATTATTTATAGTAACTAACCAAGGTGCGCCTAACAGAAAGGTGGTAACTGTTAGCGCAACGGATCCTAAACTGGCTAACTGGAAAGATATTATTGGTGAAACCCAATTTCCGCTAACACTCACAACCTGCGGAGGTAAGCTTTACGCACAATATTTGGAAAATGCGGTATCGAAAGTTTACCAGTACGGCACCGATGGTAATAAAGAACGTGAAATAGTTTTGCCTGGGTTGGGTACGGCATCCGGCTTCAGTGGTAAGCGAGAGGAGAAAGAATTATACTACACGTTCACTTCATATGTATATCCTTCCACCATCTTTAAATATGAAATTAGTTCAGGCAAATCGGAAGTGTATAAAAAAGCAGGTGTAAAGTTTGACCCTACCCAATATGAAAGTAAGCAGGTATTTTATAACAGCAACGATGGCACAAGGGTACCTATGATAATAACATATAAAAAGGGTATTAGCCTGAACGGTAAAAATGCCACATTGTTATATGGTTATGGTGGGTTCAATGTAAGTGTTACACCTACATTTAGTGTTAGCAACCTTACTTTTATGGAGAATGGCGGTGTTTTTGCTGTTGCTAATATTCGTGGTGGTGGCGAATTTGGCGACGAATGGCACAATAAAGGCACTAAGTTGCAAAAGCAAAATGTGTTCAATGATTTTATTGCAGCTGCAGAATTTTTAATTAAGGAGAAGTATACATCTAAAGAATATCTGGCTATTTCAGGTGGTTCAAATGGAGGGTTGCTCGTAGGTGCTTGTATGACTCAGCGCCCCGAACTTTTCCGCGTTTGTTTTCCTGCTGTTGGTGTTTTAGATATGTTGCGTTACCATAAATTTACCGCTGGTGCCGGTTGGTCTTACGATTATGGAACTGCAGACGACAGCAAGGAGATGTTTGAATATCTTTACAAATATTCGCCTGTGCATAATGTGAAAAAGGGAACCTGTTACCCTGCAACTATGGTTACCACCGGCGATCATGATGACAGGGTAGTACCGGCTCACTCCTTTAAGTTTGCTGCGGCATTGCAAGCTGCCCAGGCGTGTGCCAACCCTGTACTAATACGCATAGAAACTAAAGCTGGCCATGGTGCAGGCAAGCCAACCACTATGATAATAGAGGAGCAGGCCGATAAGTGGGCGTTTATGCTATATAATATGGGGCTTACTTACAAGCAATAACTTCATAGTAAAACGGGTGGCTATGCCACCCGTTATTTTTTTCCACCTTTTAGCTCTTTTTCATTCTCTTTATTCTCTTGTTTTTCTTTTTCTCTTGCTTGTTTCTCTTTTCTGTCTTTCTTGCCAAATATTCGCTGTAGTAACGTTTTCTTTTTTTCAGGGCCTGTTGCTTTCTTTTCGGCTATTGCATCTGCAATATTGTTGCTTTTTAGAGCGGTTTTTATGGATGCTTCGAAAAGGCATTTCCATATTAAATTGAAAAACGACGCATATTCATTGCGCTTTTGATAAGAAATGCCCACTCTAACGCCTTGTCCGGGCATAGGGTTATGATCGTGTATCAGCAACGCATCTGATAGGAGCGATATAACGTTTTTTTCTTTTGTGGTATCGCCCCCTTTTGCATCAAGCAGGGTTACCTTCAAGTCTTTGTACAGCATTGTTATTTCTGCTCTGCCTTCGTTTTCATTCCCTTTAATACGAAAACTGATTTTGCTGATCTCCACACTGTCAATGCTGATGTTTGCCAATGCTTTAGCAATATTGTCCAGTTGTTTTGCATCCAGGTTGCGATGTGTTCCTGTTACTTCAAATGCCCCGCCCTTATCGGTCAAATTAAAATCGAAAACTGCAGCCATATCGCTCTTGTTCATGAATTTTCCTTTCAGGTCTACAATGCAGTGGTTGCCATAGCGTTGTAAAAAAGCACCTATATTGGTTGCGTTTTTCACTGTGCCACGCATTTGTTCTATATGAAACGAACCGGGTAACCTTGTTACATCGCTTACTTCGGTATATTTAAGATGGCCAGAACTTAAATGCAAAGTGCCTATGTAAAGAGGTAGCTTCAATTTTTGTATTAGCTGGTTTGGGTAGTTACCCATTTTGCTGTTGGGATCAGGAGGAGGCATGCGGCTGTGGTATATTTCTACCGAGGGATTATTCAATTTACCACTCTCCACAACTATTCCTTGCCTGTCAACTAGCGCTCCAATATCTATGTTATTCAGGTCAAGCGAAGGGAAGTGAACATCATAAATATCTTTCTGATATCCTATTCGTTTATGAAATTCATCTTTCGACAATGCAGTGCGTATCCGTACATTTTTTATGCTGGCAGATTTATTTTTGCTCGATATTGATACTGGGCCGGTACTCATGTCGTATATACCATCCTTGCTTTTAAACCATATTGTATCCACTTTCACGCTTACTGATTCGGAATATAGCAGGTTTCCTTTACGTTCAGGAACTTGAGGGTCATACACCCTGTTGTGCACATCAGTTCTACCTCCTTTTATCATATACCGTGCAATAGCTGTGTCGCGTTTATCAATAAACGTAAAGTTTTGGTCAATTAAAGCTATGTGCGCGATGGAAATCTTTTCTATAGCCTGTTTTTTCTCTTTTTTAGTCGTATCGGCAAGGCTATCTACATTAGCTGTAACAATAGTAAGGTCAGGTTCTTTTATTACCAGTTCCCCGCACTGTATTTCTTTATCTGCTATGATTTGTTCCCAGTTAATCCCGGTTACATTTATTTCTTTCACGTCAAGCAGAAATGTAGTTCCCATCCCTGCCTGGTTTATTCTTTCACGTCCCGCCTTAGTCGTATCCGGCCACAACCGTGCATTCTTTAAGGTTACAGTTCTCGTGAAAAGGCTGATATTTATATCATCTACCGATACATTGTATACACTATCAGTAGCCCTGGCTACCCATATGGGTAGTTTTTTCTTAATCAATTGCTCATAGTTAGCAGCATAATACCAGGCCACGCCTACTACTGCCAGCACTAAAACCCCAACTGATATAAGTATGATACGTAATGCTTTGTGTTTCTTTTGGGCAGACATATATGTAAAAGGTTTAAAATCCATGCCAATCAGTTAAATCACATTATCTTGCAGCCGTTTTCTAAAGCTTTTTTATATGTATCGTACACATACTTGTGGCGAGCTGCGCATGCAGCATGTGGGCAACAAGGTTACACTGGCTGGCTGGGTTCAAACCATTCGCAAATTCGGTAGCATTACATTTGTCGACTTGCGCGACAGATATGGTATAACCCAGCTATTTTTCAATGAATCTTTGAACGCACGCCTCGATGCTACCCCCCTTGGTCGTGAATATGTGATACAGGTGCAGGGTAAGGTAATTGAACGCAGTAATAAGAATACTAAAATATCAACAGGTGAAATTGAGATTGAAGTAGCTGATTTCGCTATTATGAATATTGCTGCAGTACCGCCGTTTACTATCGAAGAAGATACGGATGGAGGCGACGAGCTGCGCATGAAATACCGCTACCTTGATCTGCGTCGCCCTACATTGCGCCGAAACCTGGAGTTGCGCTACAAAGTGAACCGTGCAGTACGCAATTATCTGGATACGCAGGGCTTTTGGGATATTGAGACACCATTTCTTATTAAATCAACACCCGAAGGTGCGCGCGATTTTGTAGTTCCGTCGCGCATGAACGAAGGACAGTTTTACGCGCTTCCACAAAGCCCCCAAACCTTCAAGCAGTTGCTAATGGTAAGTGGCTACGACCGCTATTACCAGGTAGTTAAATGCTTCCGTGATGAGGATCTTCGCGCTGACCGCCAGCCGGAGTTTACGCAAATAGACTGCGAAATGTCCTTTGTAGAGCAGGAAGACATCCTGCAAACATTCGAAGGCCTGTTCAAGCATGTATTCAGCGATATTAAAGGTGTTACAATGATGGAAGCATTCCCGCGAATGACATGGGATGATGCTATGTGGAACTACGGTAACGATAAGCCGGACATACGGTTCGAAATGAAATTGCAAAACCTGAAAGCAGAGGGCAAAGTATATACAGAGGTATTAAACCAGGTTGACTTTAAAGTATTTGCAGAGGCCGAAACCATCCTGGCTATAACTGTGCCCGGTGCATCTGAATATACCCGCAAGCAGCTGGATGAGCTAACGGAATGGGTAAAGCGCCCGCAAATAGGCATGACAGGTATAGTGAATGTAAAATGCAATGCTGATGGTACGTATAAAAGTAGTGTAGATAAATTCTTCAACGAAGCTCAATTGAAAGAGCTTGGAGCTTTTTCTGGTGCTAAAGCCGGCGACCTCATATTAATACTAGCTGGTAAAGAAAGCCGCACGCGTAAAGCTGCAAGCGAATTGCGCCTGGAAATGGGGCAGCGCCTCGGTCTGCGCAATCCTGATGAATATAAGCCGCTATGGGTAATAGACTTTCCACTGTTTGAATATGATGAAGAGAACAATAGCTGGGCTGCACGCCATCATCCTTTTACCTCTCCCAAGCCCGACCAGCTGGATCTTTTGGGTAACCCGGAAAAGTATGGTGAGATAAAAGCAAATGCTTACGATATTGTTTTGAACGGTACCGAAATAGGCGGTGGCTCTATCCGCATATTCCAGCGCGATCTTCAGGAGAAAATGTTTGCTGCATTAGGGTTGGATAAAGAAGAAGCTCAGGAAAAATTCGGATTTCTTCTCGGGGCTTTCGAATATGGGGCACCACCTCATGGAGGCATTGCTTTTGGCTTCGATCGCCTATGTGCATTGTTAGGTGGTCAGGAAACTATCCGCGATTTTATTGCCTTCCCTAAAAACAATGCAGGGAGGGATGTAATGCTCGATGCGCCGGCAGCAATTGATGACAAACAGCTCAATGAACTAAAACTAAAGCTTCAGGGCTAGAAAATATGATTTTCAAAAACCTCGAAAGGTATTTTGAAATATTAATCTGTGTGTTATCTTTATACCCAGCAATACCCAAATATGAAGAAATTTTTGCTTGCAGCCACTTTATTGGCAGGTACCAGCCTCACTATGCTTTCTTGCAATAATGGAGATTATGATGCTGACCCAAGTACCAATAACCCGGCATTAAACCCACTGGATCCTAAAAGCGGTGTTACCGTTTATTTGGGTACCATGAAAGCTGCTCTTAATGGCACTTTAACTGAATTTTATCCAGCTTACTTTATCAGCCCGATGGAAAACACATTTGCCATTACAGGTGTACGTGGTGGAGATAAGTTTCCGGGTCATACAATCAATATCGGCATAACCAATTTCCAGAATATTAAAGAGTTCAATAGCGTATTCTCATATACGTTCAAGGATACTTCTATTACAGATAGTACTGTACTGGTGTGGTATGAACCCTAAGGTTCGTCGATGGAAGTAGTGATGAATTGTAATGAAAGTGGTAATCTTAGGGGTACATTCCAGGGTACTGTGTATAGAATCAGGCCGGTAGCTAATCCTAAAGATTCAATAGTTATCAAAAAAGGTGAGTTTTATGTGCCTCAGCGCTTTTTGCCTGAAGAAGGCCAATAAATGATTTTAACGACATTATATTAGCCGGCTGCTTAGGCCGGTTTTTTATTATATATAAGTGCAATTTTTTTATGGTGCAGGCCATTGCCTTATCTTTGCACTTCAAATTTTAGCATGTTACAACTTCCCAATCAAACCAACTTTTATAAAGGAAAGGTGCGTGATGTATATAGCATAGGCGATAAATATCTGGTAATGGTAGTGAGCGACAGGATATCTGCTTTCGACGTTGTGCTGCCACGCACCATACCCTATAAAGGCCAGGTTTTGAACCAAATAGCTGCTTTGTCTTTAGATGCAACAAAAGATATAGTTCCAAACTGGAGAATAAATTCACCGCTTCCCAATGTTTCAATAGGATACAGGTGCGAAACCTTCCCTGTTGAAATGGTAATAAGAGGTAACCTAACCGGGCATGCATGGCGCACATATAAAAGCGGCAAACGTGAACTGTGTGGTGTGCCGTTGCCGGAAGGCATGAAAGAAAATGATTTTTTCGATCAGCCTATCATTACCCCAACCACCAAAGCACATGAGGGGCATGATGAAGATATTTCGCGCGAAGAGATCATCAACAAAGGCCTTGTGTCAGAGAAAGAATACGAGCAACTGGAAAAATACACGCGTGCTTTATTTGAACGCGGCCGTGAACTGGCTAAAGAACGTGGCTTGATACTAGTTGATACCAAATATGAATTTGGTAAATTAGGAGATACCATCTATTTGATAGATGAGATCCACACACCTGATTCTTCACGGTTTTTTTACCTGGAAGGTTTTGAGGAACGCCAGAAGAATGGAGAGCCGCAGAAACAATTGTCTAAGGAATTTGTTCGTGAATGGCTAATGGAAAATGGGTTTCAGGGCAAGGAAGGGCAGGTGATACCTGAAATGACTAATGAAGTTGTAAATCGTATCTCTGAACGCTACATTGAACTTTATGAACAAGTTACAGGCAAAACCTTTGTGAAAGAGGATATGAATGAAGAGGAAACTTTAGCGAAACTAAAAAATGAAATAGAGCATTTGCCACCTGTACCTCAGCAAATAGGTACGCTATAATTGCTAACATTTAATACTGAAAAAATTGACAGCAACAACGCAAAACAGAATAGTACGCGCACCTAAAGGCAACCAGCTAAATTGTAAAAACTGGGTGGCCGAGGCTGCATATCGCATGATACAAAACAACCTTGACCCTGAAGTGGCAGAACGTCCGGAAGATTTGGTTGTATATGGAGGAATTGGCAAAGCAGCCCGCAATTGGGAAAGCTTCGATAAAATACTGAGCTCCTTAAAAGATCTGAATGAGGATGAGACGCTTCTTGTTCAATCAGGCAAGCCTGTAGGCATCCTGCGTTCACATAAAGATGCGCCGCGTGTTATCATTGCTAATTCTAACCTTGTAGGCCGCTGGGCTAATTGGGAGCACTTTCGTGAGTTGGAAGCAAAAGGCCTGATGATGTATGGCCAGATGACCGCAGGTAGCTGGATATATATTGGCTCACAGGGTATTGTACAAGGTACCTACGAAACTTATTTATCGTTGGCAAACCAGCATTACAATGGCAGTCTTAAAGGTACTTTAAATGTTACTGCTGGTTTAGGTGGCATGGGTGGCGCTCAGCCGCTGGCCATCACCATGAACGAAGGTGTATGTCTTGCTGCTGAAATGGAGGAATGGCGTATGCAGAAGCGTATTGAAACCCGTTACCTTGATAAATATAGCCACGATATAGATGATGCTATTGACTGGGCATTGAAAGCTAAACAGAATGGCGAAGCAGTTTCGATAGGTGTGTGTTGTAATGTAGTAGATCTGCTGCAGCGCTTGATAGATCGAAATATAACCCCGGATACCCTTACCGACCAGACGTCGGCGCACGATGAGCTGATAGGGTACTTTCCCGAAGGTTTGAGTGTGGCAGAAGCGAACGCCTTGCGCGAAGCGAATCCTGCGGAATATTCATCGCGCTCGCTCGATACTATGGCTAAGCACGTACGGCAGATGCTTGAATTGCAAAAACGTGGTGCTGTTACCTTCGACTATGGCAACAACCTGCGCGGCCAGGCTAAAGATAAGCGTGGTGTTGAGAACGCCTTTGACTTTCCCGGTTTTGTACCTGCATATATCCGCCCGTTGTTTTGCGAAGGTAAAGGTCCGTTTAGATGGGTGGCTTTGAGTGGCGACCCAGAGGATATTTATACAACTGATAAAGCACTAATGGAGCTGTTTCCGGATAATAAAGGCCTGCATCGTTGGTTAACAATGGCTAAAGATCGTATCGCATTCCAGGGGCTGCCGGCGCGCATTTGCTGGCTAGGTATGGGCGACCGTGAAAAGGCAGGCTTGCTTTTCAACCAACTAGTAAAAGAAGGTAAGGTGAAAGCTCCTATAGTTATTGGCCGCGATCACCTCGATACGGGTTCTGTAGCATCGCCCAACCGCGAAACAGAAGCAATGAAAGACGGTAGCGATGCTGTTGCCGACTGGCCAATACTGAATGCTTTGATCAACACTGCTGGCGGTGCTAGCTGGGTGTCTTTCCACCATGGTGGTGGTGTGGGTATGGGTTATTCATTGCATGCAGGTATGGTTATAGTTGCAGATGGTACTGAAGATGCAGAACGCCGCTTGCGCCGCGTACTCTTCAACGACCCTGCAATGGGTGTTATACGGCATGCTGATGCTGGCTATGAGCTAGCTAAAGAAACAGGGGATAAATTTGGCTTGAACTTATAATGAGTTGTAATTTCAATATGCCGGGAGCTAGTGGTTAGCTTCCGGTTTCTTTTTGCTTATTTGGTCTTTTACTTTTAATTTTTGAATATGTCGTACAGAATAGGACAAGGAATAGATTTTCATCAACTGGCCGAAGGCAGAGAACTTTGGTTGGGTGGCATCAACATACCCCATACCAAAGGCGCTGTAGGGCATTCAGATGCCGATGTGTTATTGCATGCTATATGTGATGCAATGCTAGGGGCGCTGAGCCTTGGTGATATAGGGCATCATTTCCCCGATACTGATATTAAATACAAAGGCATAGATAGTAAAGTATTGTTGCGCCGTTGTTATAGCTTGGTACATGAAAAAGGATATGGCATTGTAAATATAGATAGTACCTTATTGCTGCAAGCACCTAAGATAAAGCCCTATGTAGAGCAAATGAGGAATACCATTGCGAACATATTGAACATGTCAACCGATGATATTTCTATTAAGGCTACAACAACAGAACAACTAAGTTTTATAGGACGTGAGGAAGGTGTTGTAGCTACTGCTAATGTATTGTTGCAAAAATATTAAACGTATCTTAGTGTATGCGTATGAGGTTTTTGTTATTGCTGTTGCTACCGGTCTTATTTTTCGCTTCTTGTAGCGATGACAGGGGTATTATCTTTAATGGTGGCAGCGGCGCCGGCAGTGCCAATATTACAGTTGATATAGATGGCCAGGTTTGGGGGGCTAATGATGCCTATGTTCAAAATGTAGCACCTTTTGGTTTAGAGATATATGGCACGTATAGCCAATCCAATATCTCACTATACATAACTCCTTACAATGGTCCGGGAAGTTATCCTTTGAATGGTAATACCAATATCATATATAATGAGGGCAATGTAACTTACACCTCCACTTTGGGCAGTATTGATATCTATTCCGATACTGAAGAGTTTATTGAGGGGGCTTTTCAATGCCAGGCAACCAGCAATACTGGTAGCACCACCTTAAACTTTTCCAACGGCTATTTTAAAATACGTAGATATTAAAAAAATAACCGGCTTAGGCCGGTTATTTTTTTAACTAATAGTGAGGTTTTGTTTGATATGCCATATCGTTAGCATCATCAAGTATTGTAAGGATACGATGTTTAATATCATCGTTAAGCCCGTCAATTTCCTGGTCAAGCAAGTTTCGCAAATCATCAAGGTTAGCATTAGCACGGCCACGTAGCCGATCCAGCTTGGTTTTCCATTTTTCAGCGGTATCGGCTAGGTCGTTACGCAGATCTTCGCCTTTCTCTGGCGCTACAAGCAAGCCAATTACTATACCTATGGCTGCTCCGGTTAAGAATTTCGACATGTTATTATGGTTTTAAAAAGGTTTAATTATCTGAACAATTTAGATACCAGGAAGATAAGCAGGCCTACTACCAATACTACAATGATAATGCCTGTCCACACACCTGCTCTGAAAATATCTCCTATCAGTTCGCAACTGCTTAAGGAAAGAAGAATTGCGAGCAGGGGAAGTAAACTTAGTTTTTTCATATTGAGTGTTTTTTAATGGTTATTTGGAATTACTTAAAATTCCATGCCATCTTATCATTATTCATAGCTTAACAGCCCTCTACCAGCCTCTGGCAAGCTTAAATAATAGATTATAAGCCATTTTTAATGCGTAACTTTGCAACTCTTTTTTAGTAGTATGCAAAATATTCGCAATTTCTGTATCATAGCCCATATTGACCATGGTAAAAGCACATTAGCTGATCGCTTGCTTGAATTTACCAAGACCATATCGGAGCGTGATATGCAGGCCCAGGTGTTGGATGACATGGATCTGGAACGAGAGAAAGGTATCACCATCAAAAGCCATGCGATACAAATGGACTACGAGTATAAAGGCCAGAAGTATAAACTGAACCTTATTGATACCCCTGGCCACGTTGATTTCTCATATGAAGTATCGCGCGCATTAGCTGCTTGCGAGGGTGCACTGCTGCTGGTAGATGCGTCGCAAGGTATACAGGCACAAACTATATCTAACCTGTACCTTGCCCTTGATAACGATCTTGAGATCATACCTGTCATCAATAAGATAGACATGGAAGGCGCCATGATACCCGAAGTAACCGACCAGATAGTAGACCTGATAGGCTGTAAGCCTGAAGATATAGTACTGGCCAGTGGCAAGTCGGGTATAGGCATTGAAGAGATCATGGCTGCAATCGTTGAGCGTATACCGGCTCCTAAAGGCGACCCCGAAGCTCCACTGCAGGCCCTTATCTTCGATAGTGTATTCAACTCTTTCCGTGGTATTATTGCTTATTTCAGGGTTGTGAATGGTACCCTTAAAAAAGGCGATAAAGTGAAGTTTTACCATACCGGTGGCGAATATTATGCCGATGAGGTAGGGGTACTTAAGCTAGGGCTTTCACCTAAAAGTAGTGTATCAGCCGGCGATGTAGGATACATCATTACGGGTATCAAAAATGCTAAGGAAGTGAAAGTAGGCGATACCATAACTACTGTAGCCAATCCTACACAAGAAGTAGTAAAAGGCTTTGAAGAAGTTAAACCAATGGTATTTGCCGGTATCTTCCCTGTTGAAACGGACGATTTTGAAGAGTTGCGCGAGTGTATGGAGAAGCTGCAACTGAACGATGCTTCACTGACGTTTGAACCAGAAACATCGCAAGCACTGGGTTTCGGTTTCCGTTGTGGCTTCTTGGGTATGCTGCACATGGAAATCATCCAGGAGCGGCTTGAGCGCGAGTTTAACCAAACCGTTATCACCACCGTACCCAATGTTAGCTTTAAAGCCTATCTGACCCGCGATAAAGATACAGCCGTGATAGTTAACAACCCGAGCGAGATGCCGGACCCAAGCCGTATGGACCGTATAGAAGAGCCATTCATACGTGCGCAAATAATAACCCTGCCCGATTATATAGGCAATATTATGAGCCTGTGCCTGGGTAAACGTGGCTTGCTTATCAACCAACACTACCTTACACCTACCCGCGTTGAGCTTATATTTGAATTGCCGCTTACCGAGATCGTATTTGACTTCTATGATAAGCTTAAGTCAAGTACCCGTGGTTATGCCTCGTTCGACTATCACCCTATAGACTACCGCGAGAGCGATATAGCCAAGATGGACATATTGCTGAATGGTGATAAGGTAGATGCACTGAGCGCACTGATACACCGCAGCCGCGCGCAAGACTTTGGCCGTAAGCTTTGTGCCAAGCTGAAGGAGCTGCTGCCACGCCAGCAATTTATGATAGCAATACAGGCTGCATTGGGTGCCAAGATTGTAGCCCGCGAAACGATCTCTGCCATGCGGAAAGACGTAACCGCTAAATGCTATGGTGGCGATATAAGCCGTAAACGTAAACTGCTGGAGAAGCAGAAGGAAGGTAAGAAGCGTATGCGCCAAATAGGTAGTGTAGATATACCACAGGAAGCGTTCCTTGCTGTACTGAAGCTGGACGATTGATGTATTTTAACTATAGATATTACAGCCACCGGGTAAATCTGGTGGTTTTTTAATTTATGATAAAATATATCTGTTGCTAATTTTTGCTAAGTTTTCTGTCATAAAATTTTTTTTTCTGCGGCAATGTGAGGGCCAAACGCTGTACAGAATGGCGTTTGGAGGGCAAAATGCAGCAGGTTACTTTTTTTAAAACTTAGCAATTAATAGCATACGTTCAAAATATACATGCCTGTTTCAAAAGAGCTTTACTCAATATTTGAGTAAGACAAAATTACTTTAAATATTTTATATTTTGTTGTTTTTATTTTAGCCGGCCTTTGTTGATAAAATTACTATTTTAGCCAGCTAATCAGCAGTTTGTGAAAAACCTTATTCTATCTTTATTGGCTGTGGCATTCTCTCTATCAGTAGGTGCACAGGCCAAAGTCATTAAATTAAAGAACCTTCCTGCACTACATAATCCCAAAGAGTATCATATAGCCAATGTAATAGATGACCGCGACGATAAAGCAACTATTGGCACTATGAAGGCCGGTATAAGTGGTAAGGTGACGCCTATTACCCTGCAAGGCGGGCCAGCGGCGGGGCTGATGCAGTACCTGAACGACAACCTGAAACAAAATACAAATACGCTACCTGTAGAAATACACCTGAACCGTTTTGAGGTAAAAGAAGAAAAGAACGGCATGACGCCACAGGCACATTTATATTCTGAATTAAGCTTCAGTGCAAGAGGCATGAATGTGTACCGTATAACAGCACACAACTATATGCAAGGTGGGTATGATGTAAGTGCTTTCATAGGGAAGCTGGTGCAACAGGCAATGGACTATCATCTTAAGGCATTTGACGACTGGCTGAAGGATAACCCTATAAGTGCTACCGGCAGCAATACGGAAGTGGCCATAAGAATGATGACAACTGATAGCGACCCTAATTTAATACCTTACACTAACGGGCGCAAGTTGCAAAGAAGCGATTTTAAAGGAACAATTGACGACCTGAGCACTGCCGCAGCGGTAACGTTAAGTGGAGTAAGTATAAAGTATGGATGGGAGCGGTTGGGCGGTAAAACAAAAGTGAAAATAGACCTGCTGCCGTATTTTAACACTAGCCTGTCGTGGTGGCGGGCAACCACCCATACTGCCGAAATATTAGCGCACGAACAATTGCATTTTGATATAACTGCGGTATATGCTTGTGTGCTGAAGAATGAATTGGAACAGGCTATTTTCCAACCGGAAGAACTGGAACAACAAATAAACCGACTGATGAATGAAGTGGAGAGTCAGCGTGTGGCCACACAACAGCAATATGATAGCGAAACACAACATGGACTGAATAAAACAAAGCAGGCTGAATGGCAAGCCAAGGTTAAAACCATGCTTGCTGAACAGACTTGCTATTGATGTGTCAAAAATTTACTAGCGGGACAGTACGAATGGTATTGTTTGTACTGAACCTTCGCTATATATTTTCAGGGTATAAATACCGTCGGGTAAATTGCCGGGTAGTATTACTTCCCCGTTAGTTGCCTGAATATCATTCTTAACTATTTGACCCATATTATTTACAAGCGATAATTTCTTATCATTTAAACCAGCAGTGTTCAATGTAAACCGGCCGTTATTCGGGTTAGGGTAAAGCGATATTAATTGATTTTTAGTTTGAGTTGTTGTAGATGATGGAGTAGGGTCGACGTAAATTCTCAAAGTGTTATAGTAATTATAAGTAAAACCGGGTGGGAGACACGTAGAATCCACCAGTCTTACCCTAATATCATGTATACCTGTATCATTAATAGTTGGCTTAAAGCTAAAGCGTCCATTTGGTTGCGATGAGTACTGATTTTCATAAACAATACTAGCGCCAGGTAAAACTGAATCACAATTATCGTGAAATAGCCAGTTTCCTTCTGCACCATAGGTAAAATGGAAACTGAGGCTATCATTAGCATGTGCAGTGACAAAATATCCATTGTATTTGCAATTATAAAAATCACCATAAGACAACCAGCGCTCAATTTCACCTCTTATTGGAGCAGGCATAATATGAATGATCTGATTGCGGGTAACCATACCTAATAGTTTTCCATTGCGGTATTCGTATGTTTTAAAAGCAATAACAGCTGTACCGGATTCGCCCGCATTAAAGGATACATCGCCTGTATGCCTGTTGAACCTAAAAGTGTTATTAGTGTGGAAAGGATTAGTAATAATAGAATATGGAAAAAACATACCCATTTTGAATGGTATAGGTATTGTTGCACTGCATAAACTATCAGCAGTAAGCGGGCGGTCTACCTCGGTGATAAGGAGGTCTCCATCGGGATCTATCTGTTCGCTACGAAACATAAAGGGTTGACCCTCCCCGCAGTAAGCCACAGCATCGCTGGCAAAAAAGGGCGATGAATTATTGCGGTTAGTACCCGTATTATTAAACGTAGTTTCCAGATAAAATTTAGCGGGCTCCAGGCTTAAGCTTTTGGTCATGGTGTCGGCCACTACTGATATATTCCATGAATTGCATTGGGCGGGCAATGTAACAATTGCAGAGTAGCGCCATATACGGTAGCCACGAATAGCGCCAGGTTCTGAGCAATTGGTGGGATATTGCGAACAGCCCATCTGCGCTACGTTGCCCCTGTTGTTGGTCTTAGTTAGGAGTGTAGTAAATGATAAGGTACTGTTGCAAGGATTATTGAAACAGGCAGGTATGGTAGGTGGTTCTTGTCCGCCGGCACAATCGAGATAGAGGTTGGCATAAAAGCGGTAAGTAGAGTCGGCTATATGTTCGTATGTTATTTCGCCACCCGAAAAAATTGCTTTTTGCGCGAAAGATGTGCAATTGAATAGTAACAGAATAAATACTAAGGGATATTTCATAGCCAGCTTCTACAGTGGAAAGACAAGCTAAAATAATCAAAGGTTTGTACCTAGCCGTATTTTACTATCTGCTGAATGAAACTGGTATGGTGGGTACGGAAGATAAGTGTGTAGATACCTGCAAGAAATGAATTAATATCTATCTCAAGGTCGTCGTTTGGTTGTATATAATTCTCATAGCAAATGTTACCATTCATATCAACTACCATTACGGCACATTCTTCAGTTTCTTTATTCTTAATGTTGATCATACCCTTCGCACTTAAATCGTTAACAATGAGTTTCCATGAAAAAGCTATAATTCCCGTGCCAACGGAATTATAGCTTTACTCATAAAATTGCAGTTTCCTGCTATCTGCTTAGCACAAAAGGTATACTAAGTGGTACTTTACCTTTATAAGCCTTAAGTATATATCTTCCATTGGGAAGATCGGCAGGAAGCTGTATATATTTTATCAGTGTCCCTTTATATACTATCTGCCCTACAGCATTCAGTACTTCTACATTGCCTGTAAAGTTGGTTAACATGAAATGGCCATTGTTAGGGTTAGGGAAAAGCTTGACCTCCTGTTGCTCTGTTGTATTCACATTAAGGAATCCCGGAATGTAAATATGCACGGTATCGGTATAGTGCGTGAGTGTAGCACAAGCAGTGTCAACAACATCGAAAAGAATAGTGTGCCATCCTGTATCGGCATAGGTGTTGGGTGTCCAATTAAGAGTGCCAACTACAGTATCTGTACCCTGGCCTGAATAACTAATAGAGGCACCCGGCAAGCTGCTCGCACGGTCATCGGTAACTATGTAGTGCACATTGGTATCGGCAGATTGTGCCTTGTAGCAAAAGCTCATTGGCCAGTTATACATGCCCAGCACTTTGTTGCCCAATGCTACACAATTATCAAAGCAGTCAAGCGTACCACCATCGAATGTGTCGCAAGCCGGAGACGGGATGTAGATATATATAGTGTCGGTATAGTGCCTATGTGCCACGCATGCAGTGTCAACAACATCGAAGACGAGCATGTGTATACCTGTATCTGCTAATGTGTTTGGTGTCCACGCGAATGTGCCCGTTACAGTATCGGAATTCTGCCCTGTATAAGTAACGGTAGCGCCTGGTATATTAATAGTGTGGTTGTCATTAACAATATAATGTACACCGGTATCACCCGCTTGCACGTTATAGCAAAAACTCATTGGCTGATCATACATGCCGGTAATAGTATCTGCAGATGCTGTGGAATTGGTAAAGCAACCAATGTTACCTCCTGAGAAAGTATCGCATGGTACATTCAGTACAATAATGCGAAGGTAGTGGCGAGTAGTATCTATAGGTTCCCAAACGCCACCGTTGCCTACAATTCCGTATGATTTGGTTGTAATGCCCAAAAGATAATTACCTGCTTGGGTAGGTATAAAATTTAGTGTGGCATCACCAGAAGAATAAGTGGGAGGGGTTGTTTGGCTGAGGGTAAACGTATTGTTGGTTTGAAAAGGATTGGAAGGAATAGAATAATCTGGAGTAGCTGATTGAAATGGCGCTGACGTTGGCGGGTTGCATGCGCCAGTGCTTGTAAGAATAGTGTCTATTTCAAATGAAAAAGAATCAACGCCCAGATCAAGACCATCAAGATGGATGCTGGCCGGCACCCCTTCGGGTACATAAAATATCTTGTTTTGGGCAAGGTATACAGACGAACCCATACTGCCGGCATATGAAGCAATTTCATTTAGGGAATTTGAAATATAAAAAGGCTGAGATACTA
>JAEZIL010000317.1 GCA_023436685.1 Bacteroidota bacterium
CCCTCAGGAAGAATGGAACCTGTTAGAGATTGGCTTTAACCGTGTAACAGATACCTGCATACCTGAAGAAGAAGCTTTCCGCCGCATACAGAAACACATATATAAAATATGGAAAGATGCGGAAGAGAAAGGTGAGCGCTACTTTCCGCATGAGTATATGTACAAACTATTGCTAAGCGAAGTAATGAAGCCTGACTATGAAATAGACCCCAAACATAGCTGGATGATAGCTGCTGCTGAAAAGAACCTGCCGATTGTAGTGCCGGGCTGGGAAGACAGCACAATGGGTAACATCTTCGCATCGTACTGCATAAAGGGCGAATTAAAGGCCAGCACCATGAAGAGCGGTATTGAATACATGGTGTGGCTGAGCGACTGGTACCGCAACAACTCTGCAGGTAAAGGTGTAGGTTTCTTCCAGATAGGTGGTGGTATAGCCGGCGACTTCCCGATATGCGTGGTGCCTATGATGTATCAGGACCTGGAATGGCACGACGTGCCTTTCTGGAGCTATTTCTGCCAGATAAGCGATAGTACTACTTCTTACGGATCATATAGCGGTGCAGTACCTAACGAGAAAATTACCTGGGGTAAGCTGGACATCAATACTCCGAAGTTTATAGTAGAAAGCGATGCTACAATAGTAGCGCCGCTGATATTTGCCTACCTATTAGGATGGTAATTAATTAGCTGATGGGATGATTAGCTTATTAGCTAATGAATGATAGTGAAAAGGGAAGAACATTGTTCTTCCCTTTTATTCATAATGATCAGCTTCCTTAGTTAGCCTCTGAAATTTCTTTCAATTTTGCGAGCGCCTTGGGCCACATACTTTTGAACATTTCTAGCATTTCACCTTCCCCACCGTCTACTTCTATATGCAGGTCGGTTTTGCCATTGTTATCTGTAAGCTTATAATCTTCTATAGAGCCTGCCCACATTTTTACTTTATCGCTTGTGGTGTCTTCTACGCCGCCTGTTACTTCGCCCAGGTGTTCAAAAGCCATATACTCATTATCAACTTTCTTAGCTATACGCGATACCATACCACTTTTGTCGGGGCCCAGGAATAAGACTTTACTACCTTCCTGTAAATCGGTTACCATGTGAGAGCCGGGGGTAAAAGCTTCCGTCCATTGGCGGTAAGTATCATCGTTCCAAAGTACTTGCCATACTTTTTCACGGGGCGCATCAATAGTAATATCAAATTTTAAGCGTTCCATTGTTTTTGTGTTTTAGGTTCTACACAAAGATGATATATATAAATTCAAAAAAGGTGGCGTATTGGCGACAAAAAGAAGGGGTATTTACGCACTATTTAGGGTTAATGCGTGCAGTATCGGTATTGATAACGGGCATATTATTCCGGTAGGTGTCGGTTTTTTGCACCGGCATATTTTGCCTTATGGAATCGGTAGGCAATATCTTTACCGATTGTGGTTTTTGTTTTTCCAACTGCCGCTCCTTCCTGGTTTGGGCTATGCAACTGGAAGTCAAGCCGGTAAACAATATGATGTAGGTAAGGGCTTTCATGATTATGGTTTTCATGAAAGCTGCAAAACTGTGCCAGTATCAGGCGTTGATCTTCTTTAATAAATGCTCCATGCCCACCAGCTCGGCAGCGGTTGCTACGGCCGTGATACTGACACCTAGCACGCCGTGCAGGTTTACATTTTGGCCTGTAAGCAGGAGGTTAGGTATGCGGGTGCGGGTAGATATGGTTGTTTCGGCAGGTCTATTCACGTCTTTTAATATGCCGTATAATGAGCCATTTGGTGTAGCAGTATAGTCGCGATAAGTGAGTGGGGTAGCGGCGCTGTGAGCAAGTATATTACCTTTCAGTTCGGGTATGCGCTGGTATAATTTATCCATCAACAATTCGCTGCGCTGCTGCTTGAATGTACGGTAGCTATCACCACGGTCTTCGCGATGGGCTGTGAGATTCATGGTATGTTGCCATTGTGCTACCTCACTATAATGCATATAGGATAGTACGGAAAGTGATTCAGCAAAGCCAGGGTTTTCTGCATCTTCGGTAAAGAATATAGCATAGTTAGCGGGCCATTCATTTTGTTTATAATCAACTGCTTGCCAAGTATTATTTGAAGAATTCCAGTAAATATTATAGTTGCGGGTAGCTACCGTGCGAGGCTTCAATACTATATTCAGCATAAAGCAGGAGGTTGTTTGCTCCAGGCTGTTGATGCGATTACGGAATGCAGGGCGTAATGAAGGGCCGTGAGTTATTTGAAGTAATGCTTTAGGTGCAATGTTCGAAATAAAATACTTACCATAAAAACGTTCGCCATTAGCAACTTCAGCATAGGATATTTTACCATTTTCTTCAACTAATTCTGTTACTTCTGTATCCTTTAAAATATCACCATTCATGGCTAATAATTCTTGCCATAAATACTTGGATATCTGTGAACTACCTGGCATTACTTTATGTGAACTATGAATATAACTTTCTAATACAAGAGCATGTAAATAGAATGGTGTTTGAGTAGCTGTACCCGCATATAACAGATTATTGCCCGTAAGTACGCTTTGCAATCTGTTATCGCTTATTATTTCATGTAATACTTTAGATAGTTGCCAGCTGCTTACTGCTGACTTTTCAGCTGCATTGCCCATGCGCAAGCGGTATAAAGGGAAGTGATCGCCAACTGTTTTTAGCAGATTGATATACTTATTGAGGGTTGTTTTTTCCTTTGGGAAATATTGTAATAGTTGCTCTTTGAAATTCCCGGAACCTATTGCATGGGGGTAAAGTGTATCCTCATCACCAAAGGTCATACGGTCGAACCCATTTACATCGTAAGGCTTCAGTTGCAGTTTATCCATAATGCCTGCATAGCTGAAAATTTTGTTCAGGGTATGGCCTTCGCCCAGGCCACCTATATAGTGTACGCAGCTATCAAATACCTTTTTTTGCAGGCTAAAGGTTTGCAGGCAGCCACCTATCTGTTTGTCTTTTTCCAGCACACATACCTTCATACCTTCTTTGGCCAGGAAAACAGCCGATAGCAGCCCACCTAAACCGCCGCCTACAATTACAACATCATATGTATTTGCAGGCGGCGGCAAGTGAGTATTGGTAATATATTAGTGAACATTCTCCAGCATCATTTCCTTAATATCGGCCATGATACGTTTAGCT
>JAEZIL010000352.1 GCA_023436685.1 Bacteroidota bacterium
GTCCTCTGCTGTACGTTCCCGTACCTTATTTTGCTCTTCCCTGCGTAGGCGCTGCATTAATGCAAGCCGGTTTTGTTTTCTGCGGTTACTGATATACTGAAGTGTAACCCCCAGTAATATGCAGCCCATTACAACTGCTATTTTGAACCAATTGGTTTTGTGGAAAGGTGTTATTAGTTCGAATGGATAAGAAAGTTTCCTTACTTCTTCTTCATTACCTGCAATACATTCAACTTGTAGCGTGTATTTTCCGGGTGGCAGTGCTGAATAAGTGACGGTGTTAGTTGATGACCATTCGCTCCAAGGTGCATCAAGGCCATCAATTTTATAGCGATATTTTATTTGCTCTATGCCCGTAAGTGAAATGGCCTGGAAGGTAAAAGTTATGTTGTTTTTTCGGTAAGGCAGGCGCAACCCATAAGGCACATTGTACCATACTTCCGTACTGTCGAAGTAAGTGGTGTCACTTATATTTTCTCCAAAAACTTTTACCGATTGTAATACAATAGTAGATGGTTGTGAACTTGTAAATTTAGCTTGCGGGCTGTAACGCACAGCACCATCAATGGTGCCAAACCAAATGCTGCCATCGGGCATTTTTAATACAGCATTATGATTGCTTTCCATACCCCTGATACCGTGCTCTTTGCCATAAAAAGTAACAATAGGCTTGTCATGCCTGGTATTAACTTTATGTATGCCATACCCTGTGCCTGCCCAAATATTTCCGTCGTTATCAGTTGTTATGTTATAAATAAAGTCCGACTGCAGTCCATTGCTCCTGTTGATTACATACGATTTGCTGGTTTGCCTGTTATAGCAAATAAGGCCGTTGTCGCTGGTGCCCACCCACAATTCATTACCGCGTAAGGTAAAACACTGGGCAAATGAACTGTCGGTAGCTGTTAGCGTTTTAAAAGCAGATATAGCATTGTTGTTATATAGCTTAATGCCATCGTCGGTTGCAATTAGAATACTGTCTCTGCCTATCGAAATGAAATCGAGCACTGATGTGGGCTTGAGGGGCAATTTATGGAATGTGTCATTTTCATATACGGCGGCACCATTTACAAAACCTATCCACAATTTACTGCCATGAGGATAGAATGCGGTGATCATATTAGAGGGTATAGTGGGATAGGTATAAGATTTAAACGTTGAACCTCCATTATATTTTAGTATACCACTGCCACGTGTACCCAGCCATATATCGTATCCATTGCGGATAGTAATTGCAGTAATGGCAGGTGTGGGTTTTACGGGTAGGGGAACTTTGTAAACTGTACCGTTTTCATAGGTATAAAGCCCGGCATCATACGTGCCTAAATAGAGCCTGCCGTGCCCCGAAGCTATGCTCATTATCTGTGCACTTGGCAAATCCACGCTTTCATCCAGCATTGTAAACTGGGAGCCTGAATAGCGGTAAATACCTTGCCCGTCTGATGCGAACCAGATATTCCCTTCAACATCAGTCAGTACGTCGAAGATTGTATTATCGGTAAGGCCGTTTTTTTTATTGTAAAACTGAATACTGCTATCTTTTATTTTTACAGCCCCGTTGCGTGTGCCAAGCCATAGTGATCCGTTCTTGTCTTCAGTAATGCTGCCTATTGCTCCCAGTTGATAGCCCTTTGGTTTGAAAGGGATCAGTTTATCATTTGCTGCAACATATAATCCATTCGCTGTAGAAACCCATATATTTTTGGTGCCACGGTATATGTTATATACATGTGGTACAAAAGGCTCGTCAATTGCGAGGCTATCCCAGCTGTTATTTGAATATTTGTAGACCGTTCCCTCTTTTTGTGCTACCCATATATTGTTCCCCTCGGCCAGTAAAGCTGTTATCTTTTTGTCGCCTGGTAGTTGTAATGGTTTCGATTTTGAATTAGATATGCTATAGACCTTTCCGGCAGCAATACACCAAACAGTACCATTGCCGGCTACAGCTATTGAAGAAACCGCATTAGCGCCCGGGTTTTCCGGGCTTTCAAACACAAAATGCCTGAATTTTCGGCCATTAAATACTGAAATACCTTTAGGGCTGCCCACCCAAAGATTGCCATTACTATCGCAAGCCAGTGAGCTTACTGTATTGCTCACCATACCATCGCGCACCGAATAGTTTGTAAAGCTTTTACCATCGTAGCGGGAAAGGCCGCCTAATGTACCTATCCAAAGGTGTCCCATCCTGTCTTGCGCCAGGCTTGTAACCTGCGATTGTATGAGGCCATTCTCAACACTTTGATTATAAAAAGAATAACGCTGTGCATGCGCACTTATAGTAAATAGCACTGGTAAGCATAACAATACTACAATAATATGCTTTGATATGTGTTTCATTTTGCATAGTGAAGTTAAGCTATTTACAGGCACTAAGAATAAAATCCCCCATTCGGGGTGATGCCAAAAAAATGCAAATCACCCGCTATGGGTGAAAGCTTGCAAAGAGGCTTCTGATACTTTTGATTTACAAATCACCCGCTATGGCATTAAGGATTTTTTCGATGGTATTTATACTGTTGTTGTCAACTACCAGCACTTATGCGGCAAGTATTAAAGGAACAGTAAAAGAGAAAGATGGAACAAACCTGGCAGGGGCAAATATCGTTTTATTAAAAGATGATGGGAAAACGTTAGTGAAAGCAGACTTAACTAACGATGCAGGCAGCTTTATGCTGGAAGGGGTAACTGACGACAACTATTTTGTGAAAGTCACCATGGCTGGTTATGAGGTATATACTTCAGAAAAGATTGTTGTACAAGGGAAAGATATTGACCTGCCTATTATTCATCTTGAGATCAAGTCCACTACGTTGAAAGAAGTAGCTGTAAAAGCACAGAAACCTTTTATTGAAGTAAAGCCGGATAAAATTGTGGTGAATGTAGAGAACAGTATTGTAAGTGCAGGTTCATCTGTATTAGAAGTGCTGGGACGCTCGCCGGGTGTTAAGGTAGATCAAAACGACAATATAAGTTTAAAAGGAAAGCCTGGTGTAACTATCATGATTGATGGGAAGATAACACCGGTATCTGGCAACGATTTAGCAAATATTTTGAAAAGCATGCCATCTAATACAGTTGATAAAATAGAGATAATCAGTAACCCGGGAGCTAAGTATGATGCTGCGGGTACCGCTGGAATTATTAATATTAAAACCAGGAGAGATCAGAAACTGGGTTGGAATGGCTCTGTAAACCTGGCTTATGCGCAGGGGGTTTACCCAAAGTACAATGGTAGTGCCAATCTTAATTATCGGAACAAAAAACTGAATTTATACGCTAACTATAGTTATGCTAACAGGTACTGGTTCAACCACCTCATGCTGAATAGACGGTTTTATTCGCCATCAGGAGCATTGCAATTTGTATATGATCAGAACAATTATGCCGTGTTCGATTTCAGAAATCATATAGCTAGTACAGGTGCCGACTATAGCATTTCAAAAAATACTTCTGTAGGGCTATCGGTAAATGGTGGACGAAATCGCTTTAACCCTAAGGCAGACAACGATTCTCGTGCATTGAATGCTAATCTTGAAACTCTTTATAATTTTAAAACTACAGGGCGGCATAAAAATGAATTTGGTAACTTCTCGTCTAACGCATACTTACGTCATAGTTTTGATTCTTCGGGTAAGGAATTAAGCATTGATGCAGACTATGCCCGGTACTGGAATAGTTC
>JAEZIL010000354.1 GCA_023436685.1 Bacteroidota bacterium
GAGTAGTAGGAGGTAAAAGAAAAACCCGGTCGGTTGTGGAAGTATGCCAGGGAATATGAGTTTCAGCCTTAACCCTACTGATGCTAATGGAGATAATATAACAATCACAGCTTCGGGGTTACCGGCAGGGGCTACGTTTACCGTTATCAGCAATGGTACAGCTGCCCCGGTAAGCACTTTCGCATGGAATACCACTAATGTTGCCCCCGGCACTTATACATTCTTTGTTACCTATGCCGATGATGGCTGCCCGCTGAAAAGTACACAGACACTGGCCTATGCCGTAATTGTAGCCCCGCCTGTAAGTTTAAGTTACGCAATGCTATCGGCCGCTACCTGTGCAAAGAAGGCGGCGTACAGGGTTACAACAACAGCCCATGCCGATACTATGAAAATGAAAGTATTTCAATCGGGTGTGCTGATAGACAGTGCCGCAAATACTACTGGTATATTTGAAGATAGCCTGGCTGCTGGTATATATACCATACGTATCACTAATCCCACAGGTTGTTTTAAAGACACTACTATAATTATTGATAATCCCATCACTACACAATTCACCGCTACGTACGATCTTGCCACCTGCAACCAATACAGCGATGGTGCCATATATGTAAATGCACATAGCGGTACACCTCCCTACCAGTATGCAATAAATGCCGGTGCTTTTGGTAGCTCCAGTTTTTTTACGGGGTTGCCGGGAGGTACTTATATTGTGCGCGCCAAAGATGCTAATGAGTGCATAAAAGATACTACACTTACGCTCGATGACTCAGTAAGGCTTACAGGTACAATTACCCCCACAAACGTACTTTGCTACCAGCAGGCCAATGGTAGCATTACTGTAACTGGTGCTAACAGTGCATATGGCGGGCCTTACGTGTACATGCTCAATGGGGTGATACAGCCGTCTAGCGTGTTTGGCAATCTTGCCGCCGCTACTTACATAGTGCGTGCCGAAGACAGTAAAGGTTGCTATATGCTGGATACGCTCACCATAACCGAACCGCCACAACTTATGGGCGAAGGTGTGGCCGATAACATCAGCTGCTTTGGCGTTAAAGATGGTGTGGTAAGTATATCAACCACGGGGGGCACCCCTGCTTACAATTATAGTATCAATAATGGCCCTTTTAGCACTACGCCTATATTTACAGGTTTGTCGAAGGGGCAGTATATAATAGAAATAAAAGATCTCAATGGTTGTAAGGTTTTTGATACGATAACTGTATATGAGCCCGCTGTGCTTAGTGTGTTCAATATAATACTTACACACCCCCGTTGCCATAATACCAACGATGCAGAAATAGATGTATTGGGGCTTGGTGGTACTCCTGCTTATACTTATACGGCTCAGGGGCAGGCCAGCAATACGGGCAAAATGACCGGCTTAAGCGCGGGCTCAACTCTTGTGCGCATAACCGATGCCCGTGGCTGTAGTGTAGATACTACAGTGGCACTTGTAGCACCACCGGCAGTGGCGGCAAGCATTAATGTAAAGCAGCCAACATGCGCAGAACTGGATAACGGCAGGATTACAGTTGCAGGCAGCGGCGGTTTTGTGCCTTACCGCTATGCGCTCGATTCGGGCGCTTTTACTGCACTGAATGAGTATGGCCCCCTGGCAGCAGGTACATATACCATACGTGTAAAAGATGCTAACGACTGTATACTGAACAGTGCTGTTACCCTTGCCGATTCGCTATATGTACATACCACAGCCAGTGTTACAAATGTGAACTGCTACGGCTATAACGATGGTAGCGTAACCTTTGTGCCTGACGGTGGGGTAGCGCCATATACACTCGCTTTTCATACAGCTACAGATTTTAGCAGCAATATGACTTATACAGGTTATACGGCCAGCGAATATAGCGTGCGTGTAAAAGATGCACTGGGTTGCATGGGCGATACTATTATTTATATAGAAGAGCCCGATGCATTGGCGGCAGATACGGAGGTAGTATACAACAATTGCTATGGTAAATCATTAACAGGTAAAATTGCTGTTAACGTAACGGGGGGCACACAACCTTATACCTATGCATGGAACAATGGTAAGCCGGCTGAAGATAAAGTAATGACCGGACTGGCCAACGGCAACTATACTGTGTACATACAAGATGCAAACGGCTGTAAAGACACCGTAGTGGCCTTGCTGGAATATAAAGATTGCTGTACCCCATTTATGCCATCAGCATTTACTCCCAATGGAGATGGTAAGAACGATCTGTTCCGGTTGGTATCGAAGGGTGATATCCGGCTGAAAGAAATGCAGATATACAACCGCTTTGGCCAGCGTGTGTTTATAAGTACCAATGTGGCCGATAGCTGGGACGGTACATTTAAAGGTGAGCCTGTAGATGCAGGTACTTACTTCTATTTCCTGAAGGCCAACTGTGGCAATAACAACGAGCGCCTGGTAGAGTTTAAAGGAGATGTAACTGTGGTGAGATAATGTCAGGAGTGCTTCAACTCCTTAAAGCCTATCATCTTATTTGCTTCAGGGTCCCATACCTTTAATCGCAGGCAAGCGGCTATTTCCTTAGGGCTAAGCGATGTAGTACGCGCATTTTGTAATGTGGGTATTGCTTGCATAGCCTCGGGCAACCTGTAAAAAGGTATTCTAGAATTTAGGTGGTGTATGTGGTGGTAGCCTATATTGCCCGTCATAAATTGCATGAAGGGGTTCATAACCATATAGCTCGACGATTCCATTGCTGCCATTTCATACTTCCATTCTTCTTTGCAGCTAAACCTAGTAGCAGGGAAGTTGTGCTGCGCGTAAAACAGGTAAGCACCCATAGCGCAGGCTATGAACAGCGGTATGAAATAAGTTATAAGCCATGCCTGCCAGCCAAATACCGATATGGTGAAATATATAAGCAAGCCGTGTGCAATGAGGGCTATCAAAGAATCGTAGTGCTTTTTGGGCGCGCTTATGAAGGAGCTGATGCACATACCGAAAATAAACATGGTGAAATAGCCCATGAGTATAGTAAACGGATGACGCACGAATAAATACATCCTGCGTTCGCCGGGCTTCATTGCCAGGAAGTTGGCTTTTGTAGCTATTGGGTAAGAGCCTATACTGGCGCTGAATAGTTT
>JAEZIL010000171.1 GCA_023436685.1 Bacteroidota bacterium
ATATATTCCCTTTAAGGGCAAGAGATGAGGGGGTTTTACGAAGGTCAGGGCACACTGAAGCTACTGTAGACCTTGCGCGGCTTGCCGGGTTTGAGCCTGCTGGTGTTTTGGTAGAAATAATGAATGATGATGGCTCCATGGCTCGTTTGCCTGAGCTAATGGAAATAGCTAAAAAATTCGACCTCAAGATAATATCGATAAAAGACCTGATAGAATACCGCCTGCGCACTGAAAGCTTGGTAGAGGAAGAGGTGACAGTGCACATGCCTACTAAACATGGCGATTTTGAACTGATTGCATTTAAGCAAACAAGTACAGGTGAGCAACATCTTGCTTTGAAAAAAGGTAATTGGGATAAAGACGAGCCCGTATTGGTACGTGTACACAGTTCTTGCTTTACCGGCGATATACTGCACTCTTTGCGCTGCGACTGCGGCGAACAATTACAACGGGCTATGGAAATGGTGGAAGCTGAAGGTAAGGGTGTAATTGTTTACATGAACCAGGAAGGAAGAGGTATTGGGTTACTTAATAAACTAAAGGCTTATAAGCTTCAGGAAGAAGGGAAAGATACTGTAGAGGCAAATCTTGCTTTAGGCTTTAAAAACGACCAGCGGGATTATGGGGTAGGAGCGCAAATTCTTCGTCACTTAGGGGTTTCTAAAATACGCCTTATGTCCAACAATCCACGCAAACGAGCTGGCCTGTTAGGTTACGGATTGGAGATAGTAGAGAATGTGCCTATTGAAATGGCGCCAAACCAGCACAATCAGTTTTATCTTCAGACAAAACGAGATAAATTAGGCCACGAAATATTAAAATAGTTCAAAGGCCGATAGTTTTGAAAATACTCTTTTTTGCCAACCGTATCCCTTATCCTCCCTACCGGGGAGATAAGCTAAAGATTTACAACCTTGCTAAAAGGTTGCAGCATCATGAGTTGCATTTGCTCACATTTGCGCAAACTAAAGAAGAGTTTCAATACAAGGCTGAATTAGAAAAGATTTTCAAAAAGGTACACCTTGTTTATCTACCAACCTGGAGGTCGGCATTTAACTGTATACCCGGTTTGTGGAAAGATGTTCCTTTACAGGTACTATATTTCCAGTCGGCGGAAATGCGTATAAGGCTTAAAGAAGTCTTAACGCAAGATCAATTTGATGCTGTGCACGTTCAGCATCTGCGTATGTCTCCATATTTTGAAGGAAATATATCTATCCCCCGCATTTTAGATATGCCCGATGCATTCTCTTTGTATTGGAGCCGCCGTAAGCAAATGCAATCCAATCCTGCTAAAAAGTTGTTTGAACATATTGAACAACAACGCGTAGCACGTTACGAGCGCAAAATGCTGCAGCGTTACAATATGTCACTGGTATGTTCACAGGAAGATCTTGAGTATTTGGTAGAAAAGAATGGGCCTGGAAATATTAGACTGTTACCTAATGGTGTAGATCTTGATACCTTTTCGGCGGGCGGACATGATTATTCGCATAACCATACATTACTTTTTACAGGCAATATGGACTATGCCCCTAATATAGATGCAGTAATCTATTTCACCAGGGAGATATTGCCGCTTGTGCAATCGAAATACCCAAATGTTCGATTTGTTATTGCCGGACAGCGACCTGTAAAAAAAGTGCAGGAGCTAGCGGATGATAATATTAAAGTGACTGGTTTTATTAAAGACCTTGCCAGTGTTTATAATGAAGCCAGTGTAGTAGTAGCGCCGCTTAGGTTTGGAGCAGGCACGCAGAACAAGGTATTGGAGGCTATGGCTATGGGGGTACCTGTAGTATGCTCTAACATTGGTTTTAAAGGATTGGGTATAGAAAGCGGGGAGGGGGCAATTATGCAAACTGATGCAGGAACATTTGCACAAAGCGTAATAGACTTGCTGAGCTCAGCAGAAATGCGTCGTACTGTTGGCGAAAAAGGCGTTTCAGTTATCAGAAGTAAGTTTGGCTGGGATGCTATTGCAAAGCAATTGGAAAGCTATTTGAAAGAGATAGCCCGGTAATGCTACCATGTGCCACCTGTACGTGTTGTGGTTGTATCAACGGGTTGCGATAATCTTTTTTGTTCTTCTTCAAGTTTCTTGCGGGCGTATCTTTCACCGTGAAAAAATTCTTCAAAATTGTCAAAAGATTTTCTCCATGAAACACCTATTCCTCCTCTAGTTAAGTTGCTTTCTCCAATTACATCGTAAGTACTGGTTCTGAAAATATATCCACGCACATTACCTCCTTCCCTGAATTGATATTGTATTCTAAAGTCTCCTACAGGGTTGAAGTTGCTGGTTTTGTTGGTTGCTGAAGTAGGCCTTCCCCAATCATATGCGCTTCCCAATTCAATAGTTAGCCTGTCATTAAAATAGTTTTTAGTAAAGCCAAACGTAAGCTCGTTGCGCAGGTTGTCCTGCAGGCCTGTACCTGATGTGTTGGTGTTGTAATAATTGTATGCTTTATATTTCAGGTCGAATGACAAGTTAGGATCGCCCGTTATTTTGCTCATTATATTGGTTAGCTGCGACGATGCAGTGCCCGAAAGTATTTCACTTATATTT
>JAEZIL010000307.1 GCA_023436685.1 Bacteroidota bacterium
CTCCTTGTGCAAAAACTGGTGGCAATTTCGCAAGGGCTTCCAAAGAAGTATCGGCTCGTGGGCCTTCATCGGTATCAACGATATACGAACGTTCCGCACGCTTATTTTTTTCATTTACATATACTTCCTTTACTTCAATAGGTAAGATACCTTTTTTAAAGTGTCCATCGGTAATGGCCTTAATTGCTTTTTGATGTGAGTTGTAGGCAAATTCATCCTGGTCTGCACGAGATACTTTATAGTCATTAGCCACTTGCTCGGCTGTAAGCCCCATGCTTAAATAGTAATCAGCAGCATCTTTAGCTATTTCATAGTTGGGCATAGTGCGCCAGCCGGCAGTAGGTACAAGGCTCATACTTTCCGTTCCACCTGCTACTATACAATCAGCCTGTCCTGTTTGTATTTTGGCTGTAGCTATAGCAATTGTTTCCAGCCCTGACGCACAATAACGATTAACCGTAACTCCCGGTGCCCATTCGCCTATTGCACGATTGGCAATGATTCGCCCTACCTGCAAGCCCTGTTCGGCCTCCGGCACAGCATTGCCCACAATTACATCGTCTATGAGTTTTGTATCAAGTTGTGGTACAGAGGCAAGCAGTCCTTTAATTACGTCTATCGCTAAATCATCAGGACGATAAAAACGGAAGCCTCCCCGCTTTGCCTTTCCAACTGCTGTGCGATAACCGGCTATAATATATGCTGCTTGCATAAGAGTATATTTAATAGTAGTATTAAAATTAAACTAGTTGCTGCATAAAGTATAGGTGAAAAAGGTTAAAATTTGCTTATCGCGGCATTATTATTTAATTGCAACCTGTATAACTAACAAGGTGTAATTTTAAATACTTGTTTATTGAACAGGAGGTAATTATGAAAAAGAAAACATTAGTATTAGGAGCTTCGGAAAATCCGCAACGATATAGTAATATGGCCATATTGCGTTTGCTTACATTTGGGCACCCAGTAGTGGCTATAGGTAATAAAAAAGGTAAAGTAGAAGATGTAGAGATAATTACCGATAAACCCGAAATGGATGATATAGATACCATCACGCTATACCTGAACCCCACCAACCAGAAGCCATATTACGACTATATACTTTCGCTGAAGCCTAAACGGGTAATATTTAATCCCGGTACTGAGAATGATGAACTGGAACGTAAGCTGATACAGAAAGGTGTGATAACACAAGAAGCCTGTACGCTGGTGATGCTGGGCACGGGGCAGTATTAGTTTTGATATATAACTGACAATAAATGTAGAAACTGTTTGTAGATTTATGCAGACAGTTTTTTTATTTTGAAGAAGCCTAAGAATATAAGAATAGAAATACCTGAGCCCTGCAAGCAAAGTTGGCATGCCATGATGCCTGTAAATGGTGGACGTTTTTGTGCTAACTGCGAACGTACTGTGATTGATTTTACAGGCTATAATGATACACAGCTATATAATTTCCTGAGTAAAGTGGAGAATGCTCATGTTTGCGGTATGTATTTAGCAAAACAGTTAAACAGAGATTTAATCCCTATTCAGCCGCACAGCAGACTTTATAAATTATTCATCGCTTTAGGACTTAGCATAGTGTTTCTGCCGGTAGGAAATGCATACTCACAACCACCCGCTGTAAACGTTTTACAAACTGTTAATGTTGATAGTAACACAGGCGATACCATTACCGGAAAAGCACCCATCAGTGGTGTAGTGTACGACGATAGAGGAGAACTTATGGTTGGCGCCATAATACAAATTATATGTGGCGGGTTAGTTAAAAGTGGCGTATCTACAAATGAAAATGGTTTTTTCGAGATACTAACTATTGATCCTGGAAGATATACGATCAGGATATCGTCACCAACGTATATTTCACAGCAGGAGGAGATAATAGTAGATCCCCATAGCCCCTTACAACTAACATTCAAAATGGCACTTTCAAAAACAGAGCTGGAATCTCCCCTAATCATAGGGTATAGAGTTCCCTTAATTGATAGATTCGAACCAAATAATAAGAAATAGCTTTATTCTCCACTATAGCTGTGACCCATCCAGATGGCACCGCCAATACTATCGCGACTGGCCCCCGTTGCATGGTTCATAACATTCGTTTCTTCGCGCCATCTCAGCGTGCCAATCAAAGCCATAACAAGCGCTTCTTTATAATTTGCCACTTGTTCATAAGGCACTACAACATTTATGTTTATTGTCTTAAGTCTTTCACGAAGTTGTTCTGCTAAAAAATTATTTAATGCCCCACCACCGGTTGCCAATAAACTAGCTTCCTCTTTTTCATGTGGGTATCTTTTTATTGCTTCGTATACCTGGGTCACAATTAACTCTACTGCCGTGCGCAACAGGTTATTTGTCGTATTGTCTGCATCCATTAGTGGTGCAGATAGCTGCATGCAGCTATCATTACTTAAGGATTTGGGCGCAGGAAGCTCATAATATTTATTGTTACAAAGCTGTTTTAACACATCAGGCAAAATTTCTCCTGAACGTGCTATTTCCCCTTCATAGTCAAAATCCTTCCCCTCTCTTTTGGCCAGTGCATTCATTGGTTGGTTACCGGGGCATATATCAAATGCTATCCAATTGTCCTTCTCTTTAGTGGTCATATTTACAATGCCGCCTATGTTTAGCCAATAGTCGAAATTGCCAAACAATAGTTTATCGCCAATAGGTACAATAGGTGCGCCTTGCCCGCCCAATGCAACATCCATATTGCGCAGGTCGCTAATTACGGGTAAACCTGTTAAGGCTGCTATAGTGGCTCCATCGCCTATTTGTTTTGTAGTATTGCTTGCAGGCTCGTGAAATACAGTATGCCCGTGCGATGCTATAAAATGCACTTTGTGGTGCAGGTGGTATTTTTCGATGAATTGATTGACTTGTTCCCCAAGATAACGGCCATAAGCGGTATCCAATTTCAGGAAATCGGCCAGTGACATATGGAATGCATTATGTAATGAATCGCGCATTGTCGGCTCATAAGGTATGCATTCAGCTTCTATAATATCAAATTTCCATTGCCCGCGTGTTTCTTCCAGTGTTGTGAAAACAATATCCAAACCATCCAGCGAGCTACCCGACATTAAACCTATTACATTGTAAACCATCGGGTAAAATTAATTAATTGATACCTGTTATTTATTGCGAAATTTGAATGAGCTTATTTACATATGTATAAGATACCTGATTTTACAGAAATGGATAGTGAGAAAGTGTTGCAGTTTATGAAACAACACGCTTTTGTGGTGCTAACCGGCAACAATGGCTTAGAGAGTGTAGCCACACAGGTGCCGGTGTTAGTAGAAGAGCATAACGGGCAAATTATTTTGCGAGGTCACATTATGCGCAATACCGACCATTTTGAAGCATTTGCTGCAAACAATAAAGTACTTGTATTGTTTATGGGGCCGCATTGCTATGTGAGCTCAAGTTGGTATAAAGAGCGGAATATAGGCTCAACATGGAATTACATGACCGTTCACGTAAGAGGTCTGATTCATTTTTCGGACGAGGCAGGTACAGTACAACTACTTATTGACCTTACAAATAAATTTGAAGGAGGGGAAAATCCGAAAGAATTAGTTGAAAATATGCCAGCTGAATATGTGAATACAATGGTTAAAGCAATTGCAGGCTTTACAATTGAAGTGAAGGAGCTTTACCCAATTTTTAAGCTAAGCCAAAACAGAAGTGATGAGAGTTATAAAAACATTATATCTCATCTCGAAAAGCAAAATGATAGTGGTGCTGAAGATATTGCGGGCGAAATGATGAATAGGAGGCCACACCTGTTTGATTATTAATATGCATAAATGTAAATAGCCCGGAACATGTTCCAAGGCTATTTACAAGTGTAAATTATCGCAATTTATACAGTGCCGCGCCTGATAAAGCCAAGCAACAGCGATATGATCGCGATAACAAGTAAAACGTGAATAATGCTTCCGGCATTCCATACAAATGCGCCAAGTATCCAACCGATAACGAGGATTACAGCGATTATATACAGTAACGATCTCATGATTAAATAGTTTTTTGGTTCATAGTATGTGTTTAAAATATTATGCCAGCCTCGGGCACTGATTTTCAATGGTATCCTATAAAAGAGTAATTTAGTAGCCTGTAGCATGAGCGAAAAGCAAAAAAAGAATTTTACTTCTACACTAATAAGTACTGCAATATTTATTGCAATTGGCATTGCCGTGTATTATTTTATAAGAAATGATAAAAAGCAAAAGGAGTATGATTATTATGCTTATTTCCATGATGTAAAAGGCCTTGCACGTTCATCAGAAGTGCAAATAAATGGGGTGCGTGTGGGTAAGATTACCGATGTACAGCTGACTACAGAGCGTATGCTGAAGGTAGTTATCACCACAAAAGAAGGGGTTCAACTGCCACAAGGCACTGTTGCTTCCCTGGCATCGGGTGGTATGACAGGCGATAAAATTGTGAAATTGCTGCCGGGGAAAGGACCTAGTTTGCCAGACAAAGCAACACTTATAACAAATTTGGATTCAAGTGTGTTGCCGCTTGAAGTTCGTATAACCCCCATGCTAAAAACTGCAAAATTTATGTTGCGTGGTACTGATTCTGCCTTACGTACGTTCAATGTTTTTTTACGTTCAGGGTTGATAAGCTCTACTGTTGCAGATCTAATATACCTGGAAAAAGAAACACGCAGCTATGCTAAACTATCAGACCGGTACAATACAAAATCGGATGAAATAGTGGCTGATATTAATGCTGCCAATAAATCTGTAACTGAGGTAGCCAATGATTTTAATAATGTAGGAGCTAAACTTAAAAATGCTGAACAAAGTTTATCCAATACGGCTAACAAGGATTTGGTTGGGAATGTTAAAAGCTTACAAAGCTCTTTTGCTTCTTTAGGTAAAACATTCAGCAAGTTGAATAGTAGCAGTGCGGCTAACGATAGAAAAACATACACTAATACAAGCTCCTCTCTCGATACGTTAAATAGTAATATGCAGGAAACCTACAAAGATCCTCCGGGTTTCACCATATTTGGCAGCAGTAAAAAGAAATAATTAGAAGTTGCCGAAGATGTACACGAGGCGCAATGCTATGACATTATTGAATTGCTGGCCTTGTCCGGCACCACCCCCACCGCTACGGCCTAAACCAAATGGAACATCAGTACGAATGGGTAGCAGTGAATAGCAGAAACGAGCATTCAGGAAGAAACCTTTCCACACATGTACGTTTGCATTTAGTAAAAATGAAACATCTGATTTTTTGAAAGGGTGGCTGTCAACATCAAAATTATATGATGGCTGTGTTTTTACATTTTCTATCGCACTTATTAACCTGCCATAACTAATGCCTGCCCCAAAATGGTTTTTATGGCCATCTACATAGTAAACACAAACTGGCACTTCAGCATAGTTTAGTTTCAGGTCATAGTCGGTAAGTGTAATGCCTGGTACGCCAGAAGCTTTTGGCTTGCCCGAGCTACCTTTCTGTGTATAAGATATCTCCATGCTAGCTGCAAAATCGCTACCGAATTTTGTATAGACTATGCCACCCACGTTAAGGCCCACTTTAGCATATCCTGCATAATTATCACCATCTACCTGTGTAAAGTTAAAGCCCAGTACAGGGCCACCATAAAAAGTGTTATCACCTTCAACATAGTAGCTTTGTGCGTTCAGATCGCTATAGCAGAAAAACATAAAAGCTAAAGCGCATAGTATCTGATATATTCGTTTCATTAGTTGTTATTTAACGCCTGGCAGTAGTTAAAATTGTTTGCCTTCAAGTTTTTCAACAGCATTTCGTATATCTGTAGGTATAGGAACTGAAATGTTGTTTTGAAAATCGTATGTCACAATTACATCTTTGGCTATAGCTGCCAGGTTGCCTTGCTGGTCAAATATACGGTGTACAATGCCAAAACTGCTGTTCTTCATAAATTCGATACTGGCTTCAATCAGTATTTCACCGGGATATTCTAAGGGCTTTTTAAAGTCGCAGGCGGTAGATGCAAGAATAGGCCCTATACGCATTTTGTTATGTAGTTGTGTAAGGCCTATTGTTTCCCAATAGTGCACTCTGGATGCCTGTGCATACTTGAAATACGAGACATTATTAATATGGCCAAACATGTCCATTTCGCTCCAGTCGAGCCTTAACTTTAGTTGTGATGGCATATTAATCCTTGTACATTTATTTGTTGAACAAATACATTAAGCGAAGTACATACAAGTTGTTGAATTGGTTCTTTCGAATGTAATTATTATATCGCTCGTCTTTGTCTCGTATAGAAAACATAGAGTATTGAAATCGTACATTCAGGAACAAGCCACCAACTAGTTTCAAGTTGACCCCTGCCAGGAAATTGATATCCGATTTCCTAAACCCGTAATTGCTTGGATCCGTATCGGGTGCGAGTGTAGGCGTTGTTATTATTTTTTCATTCGACGATATAAGGTGGGAATAAGAAAATCCTACCCCGAAATTGCTCTTACGCTTATCAAAATAATTGATCATGATAGGCACTTCCGCATAGTTAAGGTCAATATTGTACTTGTTGATCCTTATGGGACTGCCTGCAACCGGGTCTATAAAGGGTGTAACCTGTTCTTTATGTGCGCGGCTGCCTTTTTGTACAAACAGTATTTCCATGCTGGCGGCCAGTTTATTGGCAAGGTGTGCGTACACTATACCTCCAACGTTAGCACCTACTTTATGATATCCGGCAAAATTATCACCATCTACCTGGGTAAAATTTGCACCGGCTACTACACCTCCATAAAACAAGCGGGGAACCTCATCATAGTAACTTTGTGCATTAGCACTATAAGGCAAAACCGACGAACAAAACACAAAAGCAGTAAATGCCACTAATTTTCTAACTTTAGCCATCGAAACCGGATTGCAAAATGAGCTTCAAATATACGCCAAATACACTGAAGAAACTGGAGGAGCTCTTTGAAGAGGCGCGCTATATCATACGTTACGAGAAGGGTAACTTTAATTCCGGTTATTGCATTTTAGAAGAACGGAAAGTAGTGGTGGTCAATAAATTTCTTAGCGTTGAAGGCCGTATCAATGCCCTTATAGAAATACTTCCTAATATACAGGTAAATGAAGGTGAGCTAAGTGGCGAAATGCAAAAATGGTATAGGCAACTTAGCGAGCAGTCGGCTACCGGCAACACAGATAATTCCTCTTTACAAACTGAAATGGACCTTTAACCGTGAAGATTACCTTCCTTGGAACGGGTACATCTCAGGGTGTACCATTTATCGGGTGCGATTGTGCAGTGTGCACATCGCCCGACAAGCGCGATAACCGCTTGCGTACATCGGTATGGATCGAAACTCCGGAAGCCAGTATTGTGATTGATAGTGGTCCTGATTTTAGGTATCAGATGCTAAGGGCCAATGTGAGAAGACTGGATGCCATACTTTTTACTCATGGTCATAAAGATCATACTGCCGGTCTCGACGATGTACGGGCCTATAACTTCCATACAGGTAAAGCAATTGATGTATATGCCAATGCCGACACTCAGGAAGTATTGAAACGGGAGTTCTCTTATATATTCAGCAATCAAAATTACCCGGGTATACCACAGGTAAATATGCATACAATAACCGGTGACAACAGTTTTGATTTGAATGGCATTAAGATAACACCTATAAAAGTGCTGCATTATAAGCTGGAAGTATTAGGTTTTAGAATAGGGAATTTCACATATATAACAGATGCTAATTATATATCGCCTGAAGAGGTAAATAAATTTAAAGGCTGCGATGCGCTCGTGTTAAATGCGCTCAGGCACCAGGATCATATATCTCATTACACCCTGAAGCAGGCTATGGAAGTAGCAAAGGAAGCCAGGGTTAAAGATGCATATTTTACGCATATTAGCCATCAGTTGGGGCTACATGCAGAGGTAGAAGCTGGTTTGCCCCCTAATATGCACCTGGCGTACGACGGCCTTG
>JAEZIL010000217.1 GCA_023436685.1 Bacteroidota bacterium
GCGACCGCACCGGTACCGGTACCATTAGCTGCTTTGGCTATCAGATGCGTTTCAACCTGCAGGAAGGCTTTCCAATGGTAACAACCAAAAAGCTGCACCTCAAATCAATCATACATGAATTACTTTGGTTTCTACAAGGTAATACCAACATAAAATATCTTAAAGAAAATGGCGTAACTATATGGGACGAATGGGCTAATGCCGATGGAGACCTTGGCCCTGTATATGGCCACCAGTGGCGTAGCTGGACCGGTGCCGATGGACAAGTACACGACCAGATAAAAGAGGTGCTGCACCAGCTGAAACATAACCCCGACAGCCGCCGCATGATAGTAAATGCCTGGAATGTGGCCGACCTGCCTAAAATGGCACTAAGCCCCTGCCACGCACTATTCCAGTTTTACGTAGCCGATGGCAAACTAAGTTGCCAGCTATATCAGCGTAGTGCCGATGTTTTTCTGGGCGTGCCATTCAATATTGCATCGTATGCTTTGCTTACCATGATGATGGCGCAAGTTACAGGCTTGCAGTACGGTGAATTCATACACACCTTTGGCGATGTGCATTTGTACAACAACCATATAGAGCAAGCTAAACTGCAACTTACACGCACGCCCTTTGCATTGCCTACTATGAAGTTAAACCCTGAAGTAACAAACTTGTTCGATTTTAAATTCGAAGATTTTACTTTAGAAAACTACCAACATCACCCCGCTATCAAGGCTCCGGTAGCTATATAATATTCAAACATGATCATTTCAGCCATAGCTGCAATAGATAGAAATAATGCCATAGGTAAAGGCAACGACCTGCCTTGGCGCCTTCCCGAAGATCTTAAGTTCTTCAAACGTACCACGCTGGGCAAGCCGGTGCTCATGGGGCGTAAAACCTTCGAATCGCTGGGCAACAAACCCTTACCCGGCCGTCTGAACATTGTTTTATCCAATCAGCCCAATCTGCCTTTGCACGATGGCGTGCTACTGTACAGCGATATAAATGCTGCACTAAGAAGGCTTCAAGACGAAAATACTGAAGAAGCCTTCATTATAGGAGGTGGCAAAATATTTAAAGAAACGCTGCCTATCATAGACCGCCTGTATATAACACATGTGCAAACAGAAGTAGACGGCGCGGATGCTTTTTTCCCTCATATCGACCACAGCAACTGGAAGCTAGTATGGGAGGAAACGCACAGCCAGGATGAGAAGCATGCATATAATTACACCTTTTGCAAATACGAAAGAGTGAACTTGTGAGCCTGCATTCTTACCTGCAATACTTAAAATATAAATTTACAGCTAAAACACGCCATGGCGTTCATTCGCCTTTTGTATATCGTTTTGTAGAAGAAGTATTAAACGATTACGCCAGTTTTGATACACCGGCAAAACTTACTGCATTTTTTGGTGCACAGAATATTCACTTTATTCCCGGCGCATATCCAAATCATTGGCCGCAACTTGTAGGCGAAGAAATGAAAAGTGCCCACAACGATTTGGTAATAGCTATACCAAATATTTACAAGTCATCGCAACATAGCGCTGTCTGGCACCAATTGGTAGCTATGCCACAGGTAACTCTTAGCCTGGATATTTATGAATATGGCTTATTGTTGTTCAGGAAGGAATTCTTAGAAAAACAACATTTCGTAATAAAAGGATAAAGCAAAGATGGCCCTGCAACCGCAGGGCCATCTTTGCTTAGTAAAATCTTTATAGCTCTTCGTCTTTATCGTTCATCATCGATCTCAACTTATTAAAGGTATCCTTAGCTATATGCTCTGCCTTACCCGTCCATTCATTAAGCTTCTCACCGGTTTGCTTTGAAAATTCTCCGGGTTCTTCCTCTTCAAACTCATCCACATCAGCATCATCGCTCCAATTGCCTTCACCACTGCCATCAAGCATGTCTTCTTCGGTAGTTTGATTTTGCTGCACAAAATTGTCAACCATAGCATGCATCATTGGTGGCAACTGCCCTTTTATATACTCTGTTACCGCTTGCAATGCTTTAGCTGCCTGGTCTTCGGTTATGCCTGCTTTCTGTTGCATCACCTTTATCAATTCCTGCATAAAAACTGTTTTTTACTTCTAACGAAAAAACTATGCCGCCTTCAGGTAGTCTAGCTTGCTATGTTCTATCATTTGCTTTGCATAGCTAAGGGTCAGGTGAAATGTACCATTATGCTGTTCAGACGGCAGGTCGAACATAGCATCGGTCAGTATCATTTCACATATGGCTCTCAGGCCACGCCCGCCTAGTTTATATTCTATTGCTTTGCTCACCATGTAGTCAAGCGCGTCATCATCTACTTGCAGCTTTATACCTTCGTACTCAAATAGTTTCGTGTACTGTTTAATAAGGGCATTCTTGGGTTCTGTAAGAATGCGCTTTAGCGCAGATGGATCCAGCGGGCTCAGGTACGTCACAATTGGTAAACGGCCAAGCAATTCCGGTATCAGGCCAAATGTGCGCAAGTCTTGTGCGTTTACATATTGCAAAAGGTTAGCGCGGTCAAGCTCTTTAGTACTCTTTATTGCATTGTACCCTATTGAGGCTGTTTGCACCCTGCGTGCTATCATTTTATCTATTCCTTCAAAAGCACCACCGCATATGAACAGGATATTCTGTGTATTTACTTTTACCATTTTCTGTTCGGGGTGCTTACGCCCGCCCTGTGGTGGCACCAATACTTCCGATCCTTCAAGCAGCTTTAGCATTGCTTGCTGTACGCCCTCACCACTTACATCGCGTGTTATAGATGGATTATCGCTTTTGCGGCCTATTTTATCTATTTCGTCTATATATACAATGCCACGCTCGGCAGCAGCTACATCAAAGTTGCAGCTTTGCAGCAAGCGGCTCAAAATGCTTTCTACATCCTCACCTACATAACCCGCCTCGGTAAATACCGTAGCATCTACTATAGCAAAAGGCACTTGCAGCAGGCGCGCTATAGTTTTAGCCAAAAGTGTTTTACCCGTACCGGTTTCTCCTACCATGATGATGTTCGATTTCTCGATCTCTACATCGTCTACCACAGGGTGCAGCAAACGCTTATAGTGGTTATACATAGCCACCGCCAGCACTTTTTTGGCATCGTCCTGGCCTATTACATACTGGTCAAGAAATGCTTTTATCTCGCGCGGTTTATATACTTTATGCTGGGTAAGATCCGTTTTGTTCTCAGGTTTTTTCTTCTGCGTATCGCCGGTGGCTTCTTGCAGCAAATGATGTGCGTTCTCTATACATTGATCGCAAATATTTCCTTTCAAGCCTGTAAAAAGTATGTTTACATCACTCTCAGCCCGTTCGCAAAAGGAACATTTTCTTTCGTTTTGTTTTGCCATTTGGTTTGTTTCCGTAGTAGTTCTATTGCGAAGGTACGAAATACAAAAAGATTGATAAATGAGCTATATCATATCTTGCTGCCTAGCTGCGGAGCTCTGTATTATTAGTTATCTTGCGGTAATATGCTGCCGCTTCAAAATAGCCAGGCCCAGGGCGCTCCATTCCGCTTCGCCGATATCATTTTACCGCTCAATATTGCCCAGTTGCTTACTTATGGTGTACCGGTAGAGTTTCAGGATAACATCAGGCTGGGAATGCGTGTAGAAGTTGCTTTGGGTAAGAATAAACAGTACTCGGGCATTGTGGCACGCCTCCATAACCAACAGCCTGAGGCATATCAGGTAAAGCCCATCCGCAGTCTGATAGATGAAGAACCTATTGTAAACGAAACTCAGCTGCGCTTCTGGAAATGGATAAATGAGTATTACATTGCAAACCCGGGAGAAGTAATGCAAAGTGCTTTACCCGCACACTTAAAGCTTACAGGTGAAACTATTTTGCAGTGGAACCCTAAGAATAATGATGTAGTGTACGAATGGAGTAACGAAACTTATCCTGCAGCGGAAGCACTTGAATTGCGCAAAGAGCTTACCATGAGCGAATTACGCTCTATCGTAGGCAACAGGCAACTTACCCGCGCATTGAATGAACTGCTTGAGAACGAGGTAATTGACATTAACGACAGCCTTGAGCCTGCCTACCGCCCACGCACGGAACGGGTAGTGTCTTTAGCTGCTGCATACCAGGATGAAAGCCGTATGCATGCATTATTCGACGAATTGCAACGTGCACCTAAGCAGTTGAATTTGCTCATGGCATACACTGAACTATCTATTAAAAACGGAGTAGTACGGCAGCAGGAGCTTCTTGACCGTGCCGCCGCTACTGCAACTCAGGTAAAAGCGTTGGAGGCTAAAGGTATTTTTATTGTTAAGGAGGTTGCTGTAGACCGGCTTGCTTTTACAGGTAAGCAGGATGCTAAAGAAATTGTGTTTACTCCTGCTCAACAACAAGCCTTTGAAAAAATGGAAGCAGACCTCCAAGACAAGAATGTAGTGTTGCTGGAAGGCGTAACAGGCAGTGGCAAAACCTTGCTATATATCCACAAGATCAAGGCCTGCCTTGAGGAAGGGAAGCAAGCAATACTGCTTCTTCCTGAAATTGGCCTTACTACGCAGTTGGTCAACAGGCTATATGCTTATTTTGGCGAAGAAATGGGTGTGTACCACTCGCGTTTCAGTAACAACGAACGGGTGGAGATATGGGAGAAGGTAAGGTCAGGCAAATACCAGTTGGTAGTTGGCCCCAGGTCTGCACTTTGGTTACCTTACAAAGAAGTAGGGATTATTATAGTTGATGAAGAACACGATGCTTCGTATAAGCAAAAAGACCCTGCACCACGCTTCCATGCCCGCGATGCTGCCATTTACCTGGCATCGTTACATAATGCTAAGGTTATACTTGGCTCGGCAACGCCATCGGTAGAAAGCCTCTATAACGCACAGCACAGTAAGTATGCCTATGTGCAATTGAAAGAAAGGTATATGGGCGTCAATATGCCTGCTATTGAAATTATCAATGCCAAATCGCTGGATATGGTAAGAAAGCAAGGCTATCAATTACTAACGCCTGAACTGCAACAAGCCATTGTAGGTGCTATACAGGCCAAAAAGCAGGTTATATTATTTCAAAACCGGCGCGGCTATGCCCCCTTTCAATTATGCATGGTTTGCGGCTGGGTACCTCAATGCAAGAATTGTGCAGTATCACTTACTTATCATAAAAGCACCGATAAACTCCACTGCCATTACTGCGGCCAACAATCGGCCGTAATACATACTTGCCCGGCTTGTGGCAGCAACCGCCTGCAAAGCAAAACATACGGCACAGAAAAAATTGAAGAAGAAGTACAACAATTGCTGCCTAATGCGCGCGTTGCACGTATGGATATGGACAGTATGAGGGGCAAACAAAGCTTTCAGCAATTGCTTGATGACCTGGCCAGGCACAAAATAGATATACTGGTAGGCACCCAAATGGTAGTTAAAGGGCTTGACCTTGCACCGGTTGCGCTGGTAGGCATACTTAGTGCCGATAGCCTACTGAGCTACCCCGACTTTCGCGTAAACGAGCGGGCCTTTCAACTGATGGAACAAGTAAGTGGGAGGGCTGGCCGTGCAGATGGTGCAGGTATTGTACTGATACAAGCGCACAATACACAGCACCCGGTGCTAAAATGGGTGCAGGAGCACGATGTGCAAACATTTTATGCGCAAGAAATAAAAGCTCGCGAGCATTTTGCATATCCTCCTTTTATCCGGTTGATAAAGATAATTTTTAAACACCGCGATGAGCCCAAAGCCATACAAGGCGCCAATCAAATGATACAGGCACTACAATCTCTGGAAGGTATTGGCATACAGGGGCCCGTACCGGCATTAGTTGCCCGTGTACGTAATTTATTCATACAGGAAGTATGGGTAAAATGTCCGCGCGACGCGAGGATTATAGAAAAAGTAAAAGCAGTTATTCGC
>JAEZIL010000316.1 GCA_023436685.1 Bacteroidota bacterium
ATCCCTGTTAGTTACAGGCCAGCGCATACTTTTTTCAGAGTAGTAAATAAGTTCGCGCTCTCCCGTGCGCTTTACTAAAGAGGATGATTTGGTACTATAAACCCAGTCTTTCTGCTTATCAATATCCATTAGTATATCTTCCAGTATATCGAGCGTGCCTTTCATAGTAAATGTAGCTTTGAGGGCTTTATGAGGCGAATTCTCAACTGTGCGGGTATATATTTTTATCCCTTCGCTGTCTTTTTTCAGGTCCCACTTCTCAGCAGCTGTCAGCGCAAGCGGCAGGCACCACAAGATAGTTATCAGTATACCAATATATTGTTTCATTTAGTCTGGTCTCTTATATAGTATTATAAAGTTACTTCAATATTCAACCATAAATCAAAATTTGGTATGATGTATTTAATATATTTACTTTGTAGTTCAAAGTACTTTCCATGTATCAGGAACAGGAAGCATCTATTAAAACACTTCAGGACATACGCAGCATAATGGAGCGGTCAGCACGCTTCATATCGCTTAGCGGGTGGAGCGGAGTATGGGCCGGCAGTATTGCACTAGCCGGTAGCTTTATAGCAAAAAGCTGGCTGAACAACATGGCACCTGCTGCAATAGCAGGCGATGCCTACTATGCTGTAATTACAAAGTTTGTATTGCTGGCTATTGCAGTATTTATTATTGCGTTGCTGGGTGCTTACTACTTCACCTGGCGAAAAGCCAGACAACAAGGCAGTAAACTTTTTAATAGCTCATCGCGGCGCATGCTGTTAGAAATGGCTATGCCCCTGGCAGCAGGGAGTGTATTTGCACTGCATTTCGTATACGCCGGCCACGTGGCTTATATAGCGCCTGCGTGCCTGGCCTTTTATGGTTTATCGCTAATAAATGGCAGCAAGTATACATTGTCAGATATTAAATACCTGGGCCTGTGCATTTTGATGCTTGGTTGCATTAATTTGTTTGCTCCCGGCTATGGCCTTACATTATGGGCTATAGGGTTTGGGGTGTTGCACATACTGTATGGCATTGTTATGTGGAATAAGTACGATAAAAAAATAAGCAAAGCATAGTAGCGCATGAGTAGCCTCATAAGCCAGCTGAATAAGGTTTTCGATAGCAGGATACGCATCGGCATCATGAGTGCATTGATGGTAAATGAAGGCATGAACTTTAATGACCTGAAGGCATTAATGGATGTAACCGACGGCAACCTGGCCACACACCTGAAAACACTGGAGGAAAATAAATACATACAAGTAAAGAAGGGATTTATTGGCAGGAAGACCAATACAACGTATTCTATCAGCAAGACAGGTGAAAAAGCTTTCAGGAATCACCTGGATGCACTTGAGAAAATAATACGTGGACTGGATTAGTTAATTTTTTCTCTATTCGCTTTGAAATAAAAAGTACTTTCTAAATAATCTTTAATACAACGTTTATGACACAAGAGAATTTAACATCACCGAAGTCGAAACCATTGCCGGGTAAATACATGCTGATAGGGCTGTGTATAGGCCTTGCAGCTATCCTGTTTTTTGTATTGCAGGCCGATGAGCCGGTACCAGCTGAATGGGGCAGGCTATGGATGGTAAAGCCACTCATAGTTACACCGCTGACAGGAGCATTGGGCGGACTCAGTTTTTACATCATCGAACGTGTGCGCCTTCAGATGGGGTGGAACAAACTGTTGATGGGAGTTATAAGCGGTATCGTATTCCTTGTTATACTTTGGCTGGGCATAGTATTGGGGTTGAACGGTACGATGTGGGACTAATTTTAGTCTATACGCCAGCTAAATTTCGCTGCTGTATTTTATTGCAGCTGTCAGTACATCAGCATTTATATCTTCCAGCTTTTTAAACTTGATGCAATAACCTGTAATACTGGCTTTGCCGAGGGTTGTGCCATATGTTTGCGCCAGGTATTTCTTATCTTCTATACCAAGTATATAAACGGAGATACCTGTTTTGTTGGCACTGATACCTATGCGGTAAAACTCCCTGGATGAGCCGTCGGCATATTGTATGGTGCGTGTGCCATATCCTATATTGGGGTTGCTTACAACTTTACCTTCGCTATCTGTACCATCCAGAAACCACAGCTTGCTGCCCGGCAGTATTTGCAATATGTGTTGATGTAATGCCAGCATATCGCTGCGCTTAGGCTCAGGCAGGCTGGCAATATAATCCTGTATCTGTTTTTCCGTGTTCATATAGATTTTGGGAGTTGCGTGCTTGTATTTTCAAATTACGTTTTATTTAATTGTTTGGCTAATGGTTAACTTTATGCATAGCAATACTTCTTCACATGCATATTGAACAGGAACACCAAAATCCGCTGAAGGACTATCTTTCGCCGCACTATATCCACAAAAGCAACTGGCTAAGGGCTGCAGTGCTGGGCGCTAACGATGGACTGCTATCAACAGCTAGTATTGTAGTTGGTGTGGCATCGGCCAATGTAACGCGCGAGCCTATTATACTGGCGGCGTTGGCCGGTTTGGTAGCAGGTGCTTTGTCGATGGCGGCGGGCGAATATGTTTCGGTAAGCTCGCAGACGGATATCGAAAAATCGGACATAGAGCGCGAGGCAAAAGAGCTACGGGAAATGCCTGAACAGGAATTGCAATACCTGGCCACTATATATGAGCAACGGGGATTGAAAAAAGAAACCGCACTGCAGGTAGCCCAAGAACTGACAGCGCATGATGCACTGGCTGCCCATGTGCGCGATGAACTGGGCATAAACGAAATAAGCAAGGCCAACCCGCTGCAGGCTGCAATGGCATCGGGCGCATCATTTATATGCGGGGCTATACTGCCACTTATCTTTTCCATATTTATGCCTTTGCAGGGAATGGTGTATTACCAATACGGCCTTACCATACTCTTCCTGATGCTGCTGGGAGCAATAGCAGCCAAAACAGGCGGCTCAAGCATAGGGAAAGGCATACTGCGTATTACTGTATGGGGCACACTGGCCATGGTGCTTTCTGCTGCGGTAGGGCATTTGTTTGGGGTGGCGGTGTAGCGTGCATTAAAAATGCCATTCCTGCCGCCAGCGCAGCAGTATATAATCTTCCAGTTTTTCTATCGGGCTTTCAGGGTACTGCTTGTTATATGCACCGTGATGGTAAGCGGCTTCCTGCGATGGTGCCAGTAACTTACGCTCGTGCATACCGTTAACGCTGCAATAATGCGCTACGGGGTTCCAGAGATGCCGCCAGAATGCATCGGTTACACCACGGGTTAGGTACACGTTTTTTATTGATGAGTGCCTTTGCAATAGCTGAACGATGTTCACATAGCTGAAGTCATCAAAATTGTGCTCTATCGCCTTGTCGGAAAAGCCACCCAGCATCTTTACATGATCTGCATTATCCGGCTCAGCATCTTCTATACAACTGATAAGATCTGTAAAGGCTATTTGCTTGTGTTTGCAAAACTGCTGCCAATCATTGGCGCCTGCACCTATCAGCGATGCCTCAGCATACAAACGCGGCAACACATCCCAAAAGCAGCTATCGGCTGTTCTGCCATAAAACCATTCGGCAGTATTATTAGCCGGCCATTCGGGATTAAACGTACCCACTATCAGCGTAGTAAGGCTCATAATCGATGGTGGAAAGATCCAGCTGGCTTTTGAATTTATGATCGCAGGGCATTGGGGAGTAATAAGATGGCACAAATTAATACAGTTTAGTTAACTGCTTGTAAAAGGGTGTTTTTCACGTTGTGGGTACAAAATACATATGTTATTTTGAACAGATAAAAATCAAATAATCAATCCAGACTATGGAAACAGGAGTTTTAGTATCGGTTTTAGATAGACTGTTGGAAAAGATGCAACAAACATCTTTTGTTGCGAGTATAGACGACATAATGAAGCGTATACATACAATAATAAATCAGCAACATCACCCTGAGAAACAGTCCTACATTAGCGCTTTTGAAAAATCTGTTATCAACGTTTTAAATAACCTTGAATTTTTTTCTATTCAAGAAAAAACCGTTGAAGAAGATAAAGCTTTAAGACTTGTAAATTTTGAAAGACTTTTTGGTTCAGAAGCGAATGAACTATTTAAAAGAATTTTGAAAGATATATACGGCAATCCAAGTGGAGTAAATAATACTTTAACCAGTTACAAAAAGGAATTAAACAGCCTAATTGGGTTGCATAACTCATTCAATTTTTACAGGGATAATATTCCTAAGGGTATACATAATCCTCAAGATGATAATTTAATTGTTATCAATTTTAGGGAACATGCAAGTATTGAGAATTTAGACGAATTAGCCAAACATGCTTCAATTTGGAATAAAGTGTTACTTGGATTTTCCTTATTAACAAAAGAGAATGATAGATCATTTAAAATTGAAAGTGTTGAAAAAGGATCTTTAATATTAACATTATCAGCTGTACCAGCAGTTGTATTGTGCTTTGGTAAGGCTGCTGAAAAGGTGTTAGATGTAGTTAAAAAATATTATGAAGTAAAAATCAAGGCCGCCGAATTAAAGGCATTAAAAATGCCAGCCCTAAACCAACTAATAACTGATTTAGATAATCAGTCAAATATCAATATTACAGAAGAAGCTGACAATATTTCAAACGAACTTATCAACGAAACCAATGCGGGTGGGGAAGAAGTACAAGGAGACGTTACTAATGCTGTAAATAATGCTATAAAAGAAATGATTAAGTTTACGAATAAGGGGGGTAAGCTTGAAATCAAGCTAATTGCCTCAAATGATGAACAGAAGCAAGTGGAACTGAATTTAAATATAAAGTATAGTGAAGTAAAACAAATAAAAACAAAAATATCCGAGATAGAAGGATCGGAAAACATAACATTAATAGCCACTTCGGATAATGAAAATGAGAAATAAAATCAATATTGTCTTCCGTGTGTGCTAAGTCGCTTAATGTTATAGAGCTTAACCACACCCTTACCTACTTGATCGAGAAGTAAAAGATTATGTTCAAGTTCATATAAATCATCTTCTTTAAAATGAAACCATTCACTCAGCTCGGCGTAGTCTCTGACTACGTCTTTCATGGTAAGTAAATCTTCCGATTTACACACGTAAAGCTCTTCTTATCCGCCAAAAGCTCCATATCTCTTTCGGCATCTGGCTGATGCGGCCTTTACTGCGTTCGTCGTTGGCCCATTTTACAGGCACTTCGGTTATTTTCATATTCAGCTTGCGGGCTATGGCCAGTGCCTCCAGGTCGAACGACCAGCCATCTACCGTGCAGTGCTGAAACACGGTACGCGCAGCCTCGGCAGTAAAAGCCTTGAACCCACAATGCGGGTCGGCAATGCCGGGCAGCAACATGCGCTGCACCAGTTTGTTGGTCAGCCTGCTCCACACCACCCTAAACTTTGGTTGTGCTTTCAACACCTCTGCTCCTTCCATATACCGCGAGCCAATAGCTATATCGGTATCTCCACGCTCCAGTGTATGCAATAGCTTATCTATCTCCTCAATAGGCGTAGACCCATCCGCATCGCTAAACAGGCGCACGCTGCCGCGTGCTGCCAGCATACCCTGCCTTACTGCATTCCCCTTGCCTTGGTTTACAGGCAGGGGAAGTACAGCAAGCTGCGGCATATCTTGTTGCAGGGCTTTCACCACCGCAACAGTATCATCGGTCGATCCATCGTCCACCACCAGTATCTCGAAAGGGATGTTTAGTATGGTAAGGTATTGGTGAAATTGACGTAGTGTTGGTGTTATCCTTTCCGCCTCGTTATAGGCGGGTATCACTATACTCAGGTTCATATATATTATGCTTGTGCGTTTTGGCTGCGGTAATGGTCTATACGACTGCCCAGGTGCGCATAGGCTATGGGGCAGCGTGCAGTACAGTCTTTACAGCCGTTGTAGTGTTGGCGTATATCCTGCACACTGTAGTCTAGCAATGGCTTGCTATATTGTGCTGTCTTCGGTTGGCACAAATGCACCAATCCTTCAGTGTCTATCTCGAAGTGCCTGGCACCTGCACGGCATTTCCATTGTATTTCTTCACCACGTGCCAATGCAAGTTGGAAATCGTCGTTCAGCGCTTTAGGCAGACGGCCTTTTATGCGGCGTATGTTATGGTATACTTCTTTGGCTTCATCGCTTAGTGGCAATGCCTGTCCGTTGCTATCGCGCATCAGCGAGCATTGAAAGATGAAACCATAATCAACTATTCGCTGTGCTACCTGCTCTACCTCTCTTGGGTTTGCAGAACCCAGCACGCCGTTTATGCGCACTACAAAGTTTGCATGTTGCTTCAGCAGTTCCAGCTTGGGTTGCAGGCGGCGCAGGCTCTTCTGCGTCATATCATTATCTTCCAGGCTATCGCAGCTTATCTGCATACCAAATAGCCCGGCATCATTTAGTTTTTCTATCAGGGGGAGTTTCAGGGCGTGGCCGTTGCTGTTGATCATCGGCACCATGCCCAGTTGGTTTATATAGGCAACCAGTTCATGTATCTGCGGGTGCAGGAGTGGTTCACCACCATTGAGGGTCACAAAAACGGTTTTCAGTTGTTTCAGCTTATCGATGCGTTGTTTCAGTACATCAAGGGGAATGGGTTTGGAAACCTTGTCGTACTCGTAACAGTAACCACAGGACAGGTTACATCTTCTTGTTACTACTATCTGCGCCAGTATGGGACGGTCTTTATCGAGTGCTGCTTTGGCGAGGAGCCACATAACACGGGCTCTTGATTTTTTTGCAGTAGTGGTTTCGACCGGCTCGGGTTCGTCTTTCATTTGTTTTTTCATTTGGTTCGATGACGAAAGTAGAGGGTTGCGAAATACACTGTATGCGCCTTACAAC
>JAEZIL010000339.1 GCA_023436685.1 Bacteroidota bacterium
GCTTCATAGGCCGTCAGGCTATCATTTGCTACTACAACATTCTCGTGAGACATACGGCCCATTTTCCATATTTTGTCAGCATTCCCATCGCCATCATAATCTACTATAGAACGCGTAGCAGGATTTATCTCAACATTCCAGCCAATATCCTGGTAACCATCGCCATTGGCATCGCCACTGGGCAATGTTTCTTCGCAAGTAACAGAGGTCATCCAAGGAGTAACACCGCCCGAACAGTTACGGCCTGTACCTGATATTGATGCAGAAGTAAAGTCGACCAGGTTGGTCTGCAATACTTTCCATATTTTCTTGGTAGCATCAAATTCAAGATCCAGTACGCTTACGCCACCAGTACTTACGTTACCGCCTTCATGGTTAAGGTTTAACCAGCCTTTTGTACTGCTACCATTGAATGGCACATAACCTGAGAAATCGAATAAAGTCCTCACATTACCGTCGGCAGGATTGGTGTAAGGATCTCCCTCTTGTGTAAGTAACTGAAAAGTGTGTGTAGCAGGAATACGCAGCGAATCGGGCTGGGCCGATGGAAATACTGATGTAAACCTGCTAATATGCAAACGGGGCAATTCGCATGCTGTTTGCGCATTAGCTGCAGCAGCAGATAATGCCAGGCAACCGATAAGTAAACTCTTTTTCATTCTTTAGATTGGTTTGTGCTGCAAAGCAACCAACCTAATGTTACGCTATCGTTTTGCCTGTGTTAAGCCAGCATGAAGTAATTGTTATGTACGGAAGACAACGGATATTTATTTCATAACTACCTGAACGGTTTGCCTGGTTTTCTGTTGCAGTAAAACATGGCGGCTCTTGGTGAGGTCGAACAATATCTCGGGCGTATAGTGCCTGATAGTTAGCAGTTCTACACCTTCGTTGCGAAATACTTTATAATCATTTTCTAAAACACTTATCAGTTCATTCACTTTGTCTTCTTTATGATCGATACAAGCTACAAAGCTGATGGCTGCATTCTGCATCAGGTTCACTTTTATATTCAGCTTGTGAAAGATGTTATACAGAGTGCTGAGATTGTCTTCGGTAATGAATGAGAAATCTTTAGTGGTAAGCTGCAGCAGTATTTGTTTCTTCTTCAATACTATGAGTGGTGGATAAAAAATGCTGCTTACCTCGTTTTGTATCACAGTGCCTTTCTGCTCTTTATTGAGGAAGCATTTTACGTATAGCGGTATATTATTGTTTTGTAAGGGTTTGATAGTTTTGGGGTGAATAACCTGTGCACCATAGTATGCCATTTCAATTACTTCGTGATAGGTTATTGCTTCTATCTTCACTGTGTTAGGAAACAATTTGGGATCTGCATTTTGAAGGCCTTCCACATCTTTCCAAATTGTTACTCCATTGGCACTCAACATAGCCGCCAGCATAGCTGCCGTATAATCGGAACCTTCACGGCCCAGCGTAACTGAAGCATTATCATTGGTAGCACCTATAAAGCCCTGCGTGATAACACTGGTACCTTTTTGCAATATACTGCCTAAGATTTGTTTAGCTTGTTTTTCAGAGTATTCCCAATCCACCCTGGCATCTCGGTAGGTATCATCGGTGCGTATTACATCGCGTACGTCTACCCACTCCAGGTTTAGCCCCTCCTGCTGCAGATAGAAGCTAAATATGCGCGTTGACATTAACTCGCCCATGCACACTATCTGGTCGTATGAATAATCGTATCTGTCGGCAGTGGCTTCATCAACAGCCCATTGCAGCTCGGTAAAAAACACATTTAGTTCAGCCTGCAGTTGCTGGTAGTAACTATCGTTCAGTAATTGTTTTGCATATGCAAGGTGTTCCTGCTCCATAGTGCCGGCTAGCTGGTGGGCGTGTTGTTTATCCCCTTTTACAGCAGCATTCACTATAGCTTCCAGGGCATTGGTTGTTTTACCCATTGCCGATACCACCAAAATAATTGGCTGGCGTGCATCTTTAATAATAGGCAGTAATGCCTGCATCCTTTCGGGAGTGGCAATAGAAGCGCCACCAAATTTGTACACTTGCATAATACGTTGTTAAACAAAAAAGCTTACCTGTTACGGTAAGCTCTCGGATATCTTAAATTAAGGCATAAAGATATTGGGCCTACCTTGTGGTAAGTCGTTTCATATCCTTATGTTTCTTTATTGTTATCATTTTTACTGGCGCAAATCTAAATAATATTTTAATTGACTTGCAAGTATTCTATTCAAAAAGTTCTGCCAGGGTTTTAGGGCGTTCATCTATAAGCCATTTAAAGCGGCTCAGCTTCATACCTGGAAGATCAGCTTTATCAAGTGGTGTCATTTTCTGTTTTACGTCCTGCTCAAAAATGATACGGTGAATTGCCTGGTCCTTAAAGAAAACATTCATGCGCTCGCTGCTGGCTTCGTTTACGCCTATATATGCACCATTGTCATCGGTAGCATAGTAAATAGCCTGGGCATTGGGCTTTACAATCATGTGGTCTATTGCATTGTTCACAATATAACCTGTAAGAGTTTTGCCCTGCACCTGATCCCATAGCTGTGCCTGGTCGGGACCCGATTGGGATACTATCAAGGCATTGTTTGGCACATATATTTCCCGAACTTCGTTAGCACTATCGGTATAGAGCAGAATAGTGTCACCTGTTATCTGACTTTTACGCGACCATACAATAGGGTCATACATCATTTTCATAACCGAATCTTTTTGCGAATAGCTAATACTATCGCACTTGCCCTGCAATGAATCTGAGAATATTAACACATTGTGGTAACCAATAAAAAAACGGGGAGCACTACTATCGGCAGATGTAGAATCGACAGTTGGCACCAGGGTGGTTTTCTTATTTTTCCCTTTACCTATAGTTTTTTCCACCCAAACTGTATCGTAAGGGTGTGGTACAGGTGCTGAATAAAATGTATCGGCACGAATGAATAAGCTGTCTTCACCGTTCATTTGCTTCAGCACAGGCTTTACCGTAGCAAACATCGTACGCCGTTTCTGGTTATAATCGGCCTTACCGGCATATAATGTAGTTTTTTGAATCGTATCGATAGTGATAACCTGCCCTTCGGCATGACCTATACCAGATACTTTATCGTAGTCGATCTTATCGGCTTCTACATATTGCTCTTTATTAAGGATGGAAGAACGTGATGTAAAATGCGCTACACCTTTTTTAGAATCATAGGTACCACTGCTGGTTTTCAATACCGAGCTATCGCTGGTAACAATAGATGGCCCGAAAAAGGTCATCATTTTATTTTCGGTATTGTAGCCAAGATCGTCGGAAACAATATTGTATTCCAGGTCAGAAACGATCACATCGCCTGTAAACCGGGATTCTTTACTGGCCATGTTGTAGGTACCGGCATTGCTGGATACAGTAGTTGTACTATCGTGCAGGGTTCCACCCTGTCCGTAGGTACCTATTTTAGTACCGGTGTTATACTGCACCTCTTCCGACCACAAACTGCTTTTACCATCTGTCAGCATTACATTCCCCTTCATGTATGCCTGCTTCTGGTTGCCTACATAGCGCATATAGTCGCTTTGCGCTTCTGAGCCAGGTTGCACAATACGTACACTGCCAAATGCTTCTACATTATTACGGGCAAGGTCAAAATACGCACTATCGCAATACATAATGCTTTCACCTTGTTTCAGTATAACATTACCTATCAGTTTATTAATGGCTCCTGTATCGGTTTCTACATATTGCAGTATACCCGTGCCGGGCATTATTTCGATAGGCATTTTTTTTGCCGTGTCGGCAGGCTTTTTCTGGGCATAGGATATGAACCCGGTAAAAACAAGGAAACAGCTTACAAATATTTTGTATGCTGTTTTCGTTCTCAATAAGCTATTGAAAAATTTCAAAACGCCCTGTTACCTTTTATAGTTATTTATCCTTGTTCTTCCTGCCAAAGATAGTAACGTTTATGTAACGCGAAGGGTGTGCATTTACATCGGCCATTAGTGCATTAAGCGTTTTTAACGACGTTGACAGGTTTTCGTACAATTGTTTGTCGTTTACCAGCATACCTAATGAGCCCTGGTTGTTATTTATTTTATCCAATACTCCCTGGAGCTGGTTTACGGCAACACTCAGGTCTCTCACGGTTTGCTGCACCGGTGCCTGCGATAGTTGGTTGCTGATCGCATCGGCATTTGTCAGGATATTAGATATTCTTTGATTATTTGCTGCCAGGTTGGATGTGATGCTATTGGCATTGCGGATAATGGAAGCCATTTCATCACTTTCATTATTCAACTTGCCCGATAATTGGGAAAAATTCTTCATTGTAACATCCAGCGATGCTACGCTTGCTTCTAAACGCGCACGGGTTTCGGGGCTAAGCAAGCCATTTACACCGGCCAATACCGTATCGAGCGTGGCAACCACATGTCTTACATCCTGAATCAATGGGGTCAATTCGCTTGAAATACCATCTATAAGGCCCCCTTCTTTTTCCGATGGCAGCACCG
>JAEZIL010000348.1 GCA_023436685.1 Bacteroidota bacterium
GTAGCAGAGAAGCGGAACGAGCCAGTATCGGTCATTGTGCCGGTATATATACACGCTGCAATGTCTTTATCAATCAGATCGTTGTCCCCAAGAAGATTAATGAAATCATAAACCATTTCCGCAGTGCTGCTTTTGCCAGGGTCGCTCATGCCGTAGTTCCATACCGGTTTAGGTAGCAGGTGGTGGTCTATCATAATTTTGGGTTGCCGACTGTCTTCCAGCAATTTAGTGAGGTGCTTTGTGCGGCTGAAGTCGTTAAAGTCAAGACAGAATATAAGATCGCTTTCTGCCAGTGCTTTCTCGCATGGTTTGGGCTCTGATTCGTAATTATAAACAGCATCGATACCGGGCAACCACATTAAAAAATCAGGCACATCGCTTGGGGAAACCGGATATACAGTATGACCTTTTTTTACCAAATATAAATACAGCGCCAGCATGCTGCCTATGGCATCTCCATCGGGCTTATGGTGGGTAGTAATAAATATCTTTTTAGGCGATTGTAGTAAAGGTAAAATCTCTTGAATGGCTTGCATGAAACATACAGAAAATGAACGGCGAATTTAATCATTTACCCTTACCTTTGCGCCGTCAAATAATATAAAAAGAATAAGATGTCTAATCGCACTTTTACAATGATCAAGCCTGACGCCGTACGTGCAGGCAATATCGGTAACATTCTGCAAATGATCAACGAAGCGGGTTTCCGTATCGTTGCTATGAAATATACGCGTATCAGCCTGGAGCAGGCTGGTGCTTTCTATGAAGTGCATAAAGAACGCCCTTTTTATGGCGAATTGACTCAGTTTATGAGCAGTGGCCCAATTGTAGCTGCAATATTGGAGAAAGATAACGCAGTTGCAGATTTCCGCAAACTGATAGGCGCTACCAACCCTGCACAGGCCGAAGAAGGTACTATACGCAAGAAATACGCTGCTTCAGTAGGCGAGAACGCTGTACATGGTTCTGATAGCGACGAGAACGCTAAAATAGAAGGCGACTTCTTCTTCAGCGGTTTGGAACGCTTTTAAAGTATTAACTATACCTGATATTGAAAGGAGACCGATGGTCTCCTTTTACTTTTTGTATAATAGCCACAGATAGGTTCTCTTAATGTATTAACCCGAGTGGCGCAAATCAAAATATGCTTTAATGAAGGAAAGGCCTCATTTATTTACTAAGGCCTTCTTGTCATAGTTACACGGTTAAGCATCCACGGAAGCCACGCGCAGCATAATAAGATTCTGCACCATTGTGATAGGTAAATATGGTATTATACCTACGGTCGCAAAAAAGAGCCCCTCCCAATTTTCTTATGTTGTCGGGTGTCGCTATCCAGCTCGATGTCTTCAGATCAAACTTATCCAGCTCTTGTAGCATGCGGTACTGTTCTTCAGTCAATACTGTAATTCCCATCTCATCAGCCATGTTTATAGCGCTATTAGCCGGTTTATGCTCTTTCCTCGCCGCCAGTGCTTCATGGTCATAACAAATGCTCCTTCGGCCTTTCGGACTTTCAGGCGAGCAGTCAAAAAAAATGTATTCATTGTTTTTTTTGTCATAACCTACAACGTCAGGTTCGCCTTCGGTAATTTCCATTTCGTTTAGTGACCATAGTTTGGCGGGGTTAGCAGATAGCTTTGCTTCTACTTCAGGCCAATCAATACCTTTATGGCGATTCATGTTTTTCTCAAAACGCGTTTTTAATATCTTTATCAGTTCTGCTTGTTGCTGTACTGGTAACTTTTTCTTACTCACTGTGTAATTTTTTAGTTAATCTATAATTCAGGTACGCTATTTAGTAAATAGAGTTGGATTATTAGTTTTTCTGGTTGCTGGCCTGTAATACCATGATATCAATGTTAAGATAAGCAGTAATAGTGGGCCAAAAAATTCTTTGGCTCCATCGCCAACAGCAAAATGAGAAAAAACAGCGCCTGTCATGGCGAAGAAAAAGCCGGCATATGCCCATTCCTTCAGTAGTGGGGTGCGAGGAAGCAGTATAGCGATAACACCTAATAGCTTCCATATACCCAGTAGGCTCATCAGGTACGAGGGGTAACCTAATTTAGCAAATACATCGGCCTCCTCTTTTAGTTGTATCAGTTGCACTATTCCTGTTGATACCATGCCTAGCGATAACCATATTGTGGCAATCCAGTAAATAATCTTATTTCGTTTGCTCATATTGGATTATTTGATTTTACTTACAATTTCTTCAAGCCTGTTGTGTGCCATATTAATGCCATAGGCAAATGGTAATTTCAGGTTCTGATCTCTTTTCTCTACCGATTCATATATTAATTGCATATTCAATTTGCTGCTCTCGTCGGTAAGTTGTTCGAAATGATATATTTCAAGTTGCACGCCAAAAGAGGCATTAGCCATTTCAAACGTCCTTATAATCTTTTTATCCGTTACGATATCATGTATCACACCACTAGCACCAAATACCACAGTTCCATCTGGTCCCTTAGTTTCATACTGCCAGCAACCATGTTTCCTGCTTTCCAGCTTTAGCACTTTTGTACCCATCCATTGTTCTATAAGGTTAGCTTCAGTATAGGCTTTAAATAGCAAATGCACCGGGATGTCAAACTCCCTTGTTATAGTAAGTTCCTGTTTACCGTCTTCGGCGTGTACTTGGGTTTTACGTTCCATATTTTTAGTTTTATTTCGATTTGTAGTTTTTCATTACTGATTCCAACTTATTAAATCTGGCGTCCCACATTTGGCGAAATGGTTCAATAAAATCAGCTATCTCCTTCATTTTTGAGGGATTTAAATGGTAATAAATCTCCCTGCCATTTTGTTGTTGTATTACTAGCTCACATTCAGTAAGTATTTGCAGGTGTTTTGAAACTGTGGGTCTTGCCGTATTGAAATTAGCTGCAATAGAGCCTGCTGTCATGGCCTGAGTGGCTACTAGCGTAAGTATAGCCCTTCTTGTAGGGTCGGCTATTGCCTGAAATACATCTCTTCTCAAATTCATTGCGTAGCTATTTGGCTACAAATATAAATGTAGTTATTTAACTACGCAACTCTTTTCGCATATATGTAAGTAGACATACTACCATATGCATAGGCTTAAAGGCTTCATCTCAGCGGTGAAAGTGGTTAAATAGAAAAATCGCCTTTGAATACGTAATTTTGCCGAATGCTAGCTACAACAATGCTTTCACCTTTATCGCAAAAATACCTTGAAAGAGAGGAACGTTACAGTGCCCATAATTACCATCCGCTGCCAGTTATGCTAACACGCGGTGAAGGTGTATATGTATGGGATGTAGATGATAAAAAGTATTACGATTTTCTGTCTGGTTATTCGGCGGTTAACCAAGGTCATTGTCATCCTAAAATAATTGATGCTTTTATACAACAATCTCAAAGGCTAACCCTTACATCGCGTGCTTTCCATAGCGACCTGTTAGGCGAATATGCAGAGTATATTACCAAGCTTTTCGGCTATGATAAGGTACTACCTATGAATACAGGTGTAGAGGCAGTTGAAACAGCTCTGAAGCTGGCACGCCGCTGGGCATATGAAATAAAAGGTGTGGAAAGTAATAAAGCGAAGATTATAGTATGTGAGCAGAATTTTCATGGCCGCACGTTAAATGTGGTATCATTCAGTACCGATCCTACAGCTAAACATAATTTTGGGCCCTTTATGCCTGGTTATGAAGTGATACCTTATAATGATATACCTGCACTAGAAAGGGCATTGCAGGATAAAGATGTAGCAGGCTTTTTGGTAGAACCTATACAGGGAGAGGCTGGTGTAATGGTACCTGATGAGGGATACCTGTCAAAAGCTGCTGCACTGTGCCGCGAAGCTAGAGTTCTGTTCATTGCCGATGAAATACAAACAGGGCTTGCCCGCACGGGTAAAATGCTGGCTTGTGACCATGAAAACGTACATGCTGATATTTTGATATTAGGCAAAGCCCTTTCCGGTGGTACCATGCCGGTATCGGCAGTATTGGCAAATGATGAAATAATGCTGACTATTAAGCCCGGCGAACATGGCTCGACCTATGGAGGAAACCCGTTAGCTTGTAAAGTTGCTATTGCAGCGCTACAAGTGCTTAAGGACGAAAAAATGGCTGAAAATGCAGCAATTCAAGGGCAATATTTAAGAGACCAGATATTGGCGCTCAATAATCCTAATATATCTCTTGTGCGTGGAAAAGGATTGCTAAATGCAATAGTAATTGAGCACCCCGATAAAGATGCTGCTTGGGATCTTTGCCTGAAGCTTAAAGAAAATGGCTTACTGGCCAAACCAACGCATGGCGATAAGATTCGATTTGCACCTCCATTAATTATTACAAGCCAGCAGATAAATGAATGTGTACAGATAATCAGCCATAGTTTACAAACTATATCATAATGTCTCAGCCTGCAACTGGTAAGCGTTACCATCTTTTGGCTGACATGACCAATGGTTTGGCTGATGGTATTGTTATACTA
>JAEZIL010000004.1 GCA_023436685.1 Bacteroidota bacterium
ACCCAAATTGGTTTCAATAAAGCCGGCGGACTCTCAGCTGAATGCAAAGGTGACACGCATAGAAATGAGGTTTGATGAGTATGTTGAATTAGCTAATACTTCCACAGAAGTTACTATGTCGCCTTTATTGCCTATACCACTTAACGTTACAAACGTTGGCAAGCGTGTTGTGGTTCAAATTCCCGATACATTGCTTGACGATAATACTACCTATCGGTTATCGTTTAATAATGCTATTAAAGATCTGCACGAAGGCAATCCATTTGCTGGTTACGTATACAGCTTTAGTACAGGTAGTTACTTTGATTCTTTAAGTATAAAGGGTAGGGTATTAAATGCGGCAACTGGTTTGCCCGATACAGGTGCCTACGTCATGTTGTATAACGGTGCCGAATCTGATAGTGTTGTTGTACGGAAAAAGCCTTTATATGTGGCAAAAGCAGCCGGAGATGGCAGTTTTACCATAGCCGGTCTCCCAGCCAGGCAATTTCGCATATATGCACTAAAAGATGCTAACTATAACCTTATTTATGACGGCGGAGAAGAGCAGGTGGCCTTTTTAAACAAACCTGTTTTTCCTCAGGATAGTCTTGTGCAGATGGATACGTTAAAGCTGTTTAAAGAAATACCTGATACCACACATGTATCTGATAGTATGAATGTAGATAGTACCTCTTTACCTGCGGTTAACGATAGGGGTGGGCTTACATCGGGCAAACGTAACCGGAAAAAATCAATAGGTGCTGAAGATGGCTTTATATATACTGTGGCTGTAGATACTACTGATGTACGTAAGCGTACACTCGATATTACTACACCTGTAAAAATCAGTTTTAATAAAGATGTTGATTCCATTAATACTGCCCGTATATCGCTGGCATACGATAGCTTGGGTACTATGGTAGAGGTACCATTCGCTTTTTACGCCGATACTACCGAAGAGCTAGTTTACCTTATAAATAGCAGCTGGAAGGAAAATACGGTATATAATCTGAAGCTACTGAAAGGTTTTGCGCAGGATTCGGCAAAGCGAGATGCAATGCCATCTAAATATCAGTTTCGCACAAAGAGTGATGACGATTATTCAAAATTGCATGTGCATGTACCTGCGCGTTTAAGTGGCAATGATTATGTGCTTGTAGTGCTCAAAGAGGAAGATACCGTATATCAAAGAACTGTTACAGATACTATGGTGCATTTATCAAGGTTAACTCCCGGAGCTTATACTATGCGTATTATAGTTGATAAAAATCACAATGGTATCTGGGATACAGGCGATCTGTTTGCTAAAAGGCAACCGGAAGAAGTTATCCCATTTAGGGAAACCTTACAGCTAAAAGCCGGTTGGGATAATACGATAGATTATATTTTGGAAGCACCGGCTGGTAATGGAGGTAAGAATAGCGGTAAAAAGCCATCCCCCGGAAAGAGGGATAAACCATAACCACATCCATATTACATTTATATAGTCATTATAGTTTTTATGAAAAAGATATTCCTTCCATTATTATTGCTGTGCGGCCATGCCTGGGCACAAGGCAATATGACACCTGAATTACTTTGGAGCCTTAAACGTGTAAGCGCAGAAGGCATTAGTGATGATGGTAAATCTTTGTATTATGCATCCAGGCAAGTAGATTGGAAAACTGAAAAAAGCACTACAAAACACTATATGCTTGATTTGGGAAGTGGTAAAGTAAAAGAAACTAATGCCCCTAACCCTAAGAATATTATACAACGCAAGCCTACTGTGTGGTATGCCCAGCAAGATGAGGTGCTTTACATGAGTAGCGATAAAGGTAAAACCTGGAAGAAATATTACGAAGGGGTAAAAGATGCAGAAAATATACAGGTATCGCCCGATGGTAAATGGATCGCTTTCTCGCGAGAGGTAATGGTGCAGCCTATGAATGGTACAGACCTGTATAAGGATCTTCCTAAAACAACGGCACAAGTTTATACTGACCTTAATTACCGCCACTGGGATACCTGGGAAGACGGTAAATATGCACATGTGTTTATTATGAGACTTGATGGTGGACAGCCTAAAGATATCATGGCAGGCGAACCATATGATTGCCCTCAAAAGCCGTTTGGCGGTGCCGAAGATTTTGTATGGTCGCCCGACGGGAAAGGAGTGGTATATGTATGCAAGAAGAAAACAGGGAAAGAATATGCCATCAGTACCAATACTGATCTGTATTATTATGATATAGCATCAAATAGTACTACAAACTGGACAGTTGGTATGATGGGCTATGACACGCAGCCGGTATTTAGTGCCAACGGAAAGAAAATTGCATGGACCAGTATGAGGCGCGATGGCTATGAAGCCGATAAAAACGACCTGTACGTAATGGACCTGGGCAATAAAAAGAATGTATGGAAGTTGAACATCACTGAAGATTGGGATGGTACGGTAGAAAGTTTCGTTTGGGACAATACAGGTAATAAGATATACTTCAATGCACCATGGAAGGGTACAGTCCAATTGTTCGAAGTAACCATTCCTACTAACACACCTACATCTAAATTGAAGCCCGTTATAAGAAAAATCACCGATGGCAAATTCGATATAAATGGTCTTGTGGGTTGGGCAGGTACAGAGCTCATTGTATCGCGTACCGATATGAACCACGCTGCTGAACTATATGCAACTAATACAGCTACAGGCGCCCTGCGACAATTAACACACGAGAATGATGCTGCCTACAGTAAAATAAAGCCAAGTGAAACTGAGCTGAGGATGGTTACAACTACTGATGGACAAAAAATGGGAGTGTGGGTAGTTTACCCACCCAATTTCGATCCTAATAAAAAGTACCCCACACTTTTATATTGCCAGGGTGGCCCGCAATCTGCTTTGTCGCAATTTTACAGCATCAGGTGGAATTTTCAGCTGATGGCAGCGCAGGGTTATATAGTTGTTGCACCTAACCGCCGCGGCATGCCCGGCTGGGGAACCAAATGGAACGAGGATATTAGTAAAGATTGGGGTGGACAGCCAATGAAAGATTATTTATCAGCCATCGATGCTATATCAAAAGAAAACTATGTAGATAAAGATAGGCTGGGTTGCGTAGGTGCCAGCTATGGTGGCTATAGTGTATTTATGCTGGCAGGCATGCACAATAACAGGTTCAAATCTTTCATAGCGCACGATGGTTTATTTGATCTCAAAAGCTGGTATGGTACTACCGAGGAACTGTGGTTTGCTAACTGGGATATTGGGGGTAACTATTGGCAGAAAGAAGTGCCTGAGAGCTATGCTAAATTCAATCCCAGCAACTTTGTTGATAAATGGAATACTCCTATCATGATCATACAGGGTGGTATAGACTACCGTGTACCTATCGAACAAGGTTTGGAAGCTTTCCAGGCTGCACAGCTAAAAGGCATTAAGAGCAAGTTGCTATATTTTCCTAATGAGAATCACTGGGTGCTGCATGCACAAAATGGTATAGCCTGGCAGCGTGAATTCTTTAAGTGGCTGGATGAAACTTTGAAATAATAGGTAAATAAAAAGGGAAGCATTGCTTCCCTTTTTTAATGTCGCGACTCGTCATCGTAAAAAAATCTGAAATTTTTATCTAATTGAGTGGCAAATGCCCAATAGTAAATTTTTAGTAAAGAGGAATTATAAGAATATTTGGCCCATTTACGGTATTTACGATTAATGTCATAGGCATCTCTTATAACATATTGCGGCAATTCGTTAAATTCTGCATCCAACAACCTAAGTCGATGGGCTTCTCTTTTTATATTGTCCGAAGAGTAGATTACATCATTATCGGTATTATTCCCCTTAAATCCATAAGAAGCGGTAGCGCCCGATCCTGCCGTTGCACCAAAGTAGGCAATAAAATAATTGCTGTCAGCAGCAGTTAGCACAATGTTCTTAACAGGTTGCAGGTCTTTATCTAATAGTACTCCGGAAAATTGTTTGTTACGTATTGCTTCTGCATTAGTATCGTAAAAGAAATATACAGGGCTGTAAGTATAGTTGTCGGTAAAGTCAGCAACCATGGCATTTTTTACACCTTCAATATCTTGCTTTAATGCCTCCAGTTTTTTGGTTTGGCCACTTTTAGTGTAATATTCCGTCAACCGCTTTCGCGTGAAAATTTGTACAAGTAAAGCTTTGGGTGGGTGTTGCCGCGCTTCTCTTTTTAAGCGAATCAGGTTTTCTGAATAGGTAAGTTTATCGCTTTTGGTTTGGCCCACTGCTGTAAATGACACAAGCAACCCTAACAGTATATATAAAATTGTATGCTTTCTCATTCTGTCAAAGTTAGCGAAACCACTCTGTTCACATACTTGTGCGTACTGAATAATTATTTTGCTTACTCCCACCTGTTTAGCCCGCTTTTTAGTTTCTTGGAGAGTATAGAAGCTTCGCCACGATAGTGGAGATTCAACAATGGTGAATAGTAAGAGTTACTATTGTCCCACATGTTTTTGGTTTTTAGTGAAATGTCTACACGTTCCATACTAGGGTAGTAAGTGAGTAGGCGATACATACCCCTTGTTGCTTCATGGTCGCTTAAGCCATACTCTACAACTAAATAATTATTACCCATCGCTTCAATAACCGAATGTTCAGTGATAGTCAAATCGGTATTTAACAGAGCACCGTCCAATTGCCGTTCTTTTACCTGTTCGAAGGATGTATCATAAAAGTAATAGACAGGCCCATAGGTAAAGTTTTCAGTAAAGTCAGCTATTATATACTTATCAATGCTATCCACATCGCGCTGCAGTTGCAGCATTTTCTCAATGTTGTGTTGGTCTTTATAATAAGCCATCCGTTTAGCATAGGTGGGCAGTTTCACAAGTATAGCTTTTGTTTGGGCTTGCAATGAAAAAGCAAAAGCCAATAAGACGGTGAATAATATTAAGGATACTCTCATGATTAAAGCAAAAAAACAGCAACCTTCATTTTGAAGGTTGCTGCAAATATCTATAAATGATTTTATTATTGTACGTACTGCTGAGATCTTGACAATAGCATGTTGAATTTGTTTTCAAATTCTTTTGCTGCGTCTGCATCGCCCGATACTTTAGCTGCATTGCCCAGCAGATTAAGCATTGTAAGGTCACGTCTTATCTCATTGCCCGATGCTTCACGCCTGGCTTCAGGCAGCGACAATATGTAGTTGATATCGTCTTCTGCATTCCGTACTATTTTCTTTCCCAGGTCGCGCGCTTTGCCTTTTGCACCCGCCCTATAATAACCTACGGCTACATAATAAGCCCCTGCGTCATAGAAGTTAGAACGCTCGCTAATGCTGGCCATTACTTTGTCCAGTACTTTTTCAGCGTCTGCATTTCTGCCGCGTTGGGCAAGTTCTGCTGCCAGTCGGCCTGCGTTAACGCGGTAAGCCGTAAACATTATCCTGTTCTTTTCATCGTAATACACATCATTACGCTCTGCATTGCCCCATATATATTTGTTCATGAAAAGATCATAGGTCTTGTCAATATCTACAGTGCCCATTTCTTCGGGCATCAGGCGTACCTGCTCGCGTACTTTGAATGGCATCAGCCTGTAAACTGTACCTTCAAGGCG
>JAEZIL010000017.1 GCA_023436685.1 Bacteroidota bacterium
AGCACAGGCAGATTACAGACAGCCGTTGCAAAACACCTTCCTGGCATTTGATACAACTCAGGACATGGCTAAGAAAGTAGAGCAAAGCAATAAGCTAAACATGATAGCTAAAAAATGGAATGATCAGTGGGCACCACACTACTACAATGCATATAGCAAAGCGCAACTGAGCTATATGGAGAAAGATGAGGCCAAGCGTGATGCTTATGTAGATGAAGCCGAAAAAGAATTGGGTGAAGCAGTAAGCCTGCTGGGTAAAGATAACGACGAAACATATGTACTGGCAGCTATGGTAGCTAGTGCCCGTATGTCGGTAAAACCGCAGTCGCGCTGGCAAAAGTATGGTAAGATATACGATGACAACCTGGAGAAAGCTAAAGAATTGAATGCCGATAACCCACGTATATACTACCTGCGTGGTACTAATAAGTTCTTTACACCAAAAATGTTTGGCGGTGGTAAAAAGGCAGCGCTTCCATATTTCGAAAAGGCACAAGGATTATATGAGAAAGAACAAAGTGGTGATATAGATAAGCCATATTGGGGTAAGGGTGCGAATGCATATTTTCTTGCAGAGTGTAAAAACGACAAAGAATAACTTATAGTCAACCCAATAATAAATGATCCCGGCCTTTCAAGGCTGGGATCAGCATTTTTAAAGCATTTTGAAGAATATATGGCATGCTTTTTTAGGTAGCATACTCTACAATAACTAATTTATGAGAAGAGCTACTTTAAATGCAATGCTGCTAGCCGTGGTAATAGGCGGCATATCGTTATTTTCATCTTGCAAAAAGGATGATAATAACAACAATAATACAGAAACCAAGACGGCCACTGTAAATATGCATCTAACCGATGATCCTGGTAATTATGATGCGGTATGGATCAACATCCAGAAAGTGGCAGTAACAATGGAAGGTCATAGTGCCATAGAGTTGGTGCCAATAAGGCCGGGTATGTACGATTTGTTGAGGTTTAGGAACGGCCTGGATACTTTATTGGCAAGGGCAACTGTGCCGGCTGGTAAAGTGGGCCAGATACGGCTGATATTAGGTGAGGGCAACTCTGTTGTAGTAGATGGGCAATCTCATCCTCTTAATACACCGTCTGCACAGGAGAGCGGGTTAAAGTTGAACCTGAAAGAGGAGTTTGTAGCAGGTGGTGCATACGATGTATGGATAGATTTTGATGCAGGTAAATCTATAGTATTAACCGGTAATGGAAAATATCAGTTAAAGCCGGTAATACGTGCTTATAGCGCACTTACAGATGGTAGAGTAAAAGGTTTTGTATTGCCGGCAGCAGCGTTAACTACCGTTTATTTAACTAATGGGGTAGATACATATGCTGCTATACCGGGCCCCGATGGATATTTTATTTTCACAGGTATACCTGAAGGTACTTATTCGGTAACGTATGATGCCTCTGTTACCAGCTTTCAGGATGTGACGGTTAATAATGTAGTAGTAAAATATGGTACCACTATTGACCTTGGCATAACAACACTACTGCAATAATTCATTAGTTCAATGTTTTAGGAAGGCGGCTATATGCCGCCTTTTCTATTGCAGGATATTGCAGATAATAAGTATTTTTCCGCTATGCAACAACGGTTAAGGAAACTGCCTATCATACTTTGCTATGTACTCGCATTTGTATTTGCCATGAAGCAAATACGCGAGCCCGATATATGGTGGCAACTGCTATCGGGCCGGTGGATGCTGGAAAATAGCCAGGTAACACATACCGATATATTCTCGTATACAATGAATGGCGTGCGCTGGGTAAATGTTAAATGGCTGTACGAAGTATTAATAGCAGGTATAGAGAAAATGTTTGGGCCTGAGGGTGTAATGCTTTTGCAAGGGGTGGTTAACTTATGCATTGTTTTTTTTCTGGGACAGATATTGAAACAAGTTCGCAAAAACTGGCAAATGCCAATGTCAGCTTTTTTTACTGTGATAAGCGTGCTGCTGTTTTTTGTGGTGGTAGAATACCGGATGGCTGGCAGGCCAGAGATGATAAGCCATCTAATGTGTGCAATGATGCTTTGGTGGTTCTTTAAACATCCACAATTGCTGTGGAAGCACATGCCGGTGCCGGTAGCGTTGTTGTGCTTGTGGGCAAATATGCATGAAGGATATCCCATAGGTATGGTGATGATAGCTACTTATGCAGCAGGTAGTACAATTGCTTATGCTTTGTATAAGAATAAAGAATACCTGCAAACAGCCGGCCGTGCGGGGATATTGTTTATACTGGCAGCACTTGCCATATTAATTAACCCTAATGGCGTGCAGTTATGGCTGCAAACATTTGAGATATTCAGGCAGGTTAACGTGAACAAGTACACTACCGAACTGTATAATGCATTGCAACCGGAGTATTGGAACATACAAGCCAAATTGTATATAAGCTGCCTGGTATTGACACTGGTTTTCTGGGTACTAAGGCTTAATGAGGCAAGAAAAGAGAAGGAAAACCTTTTAGCCAATCCACTTACTATATTCTATTTATTACTGATCATATTATTCGGATACCTTTCACTTACTGCCAACCGCAATATACCTTTTGCAGTTATTGTACTGTTCCCTTCGTTGCCTGTAATGGCAGCATGGGTAATAGATAAAGGAAGTATCTATAAAAAGCAAGTTTACATTGAGCTCGCTAGAAGAAGTGTAATAATAAGTACTGCTATTGTAGTAGTGTTGTACATAAGTGTTGTTAACAATAGTTACTATAAGATTACAAAATCGCCTAACAGGTATGGCTTAAAAGTAGATAGCAAACGTACCCCCATTGGTGCTGCCGAATTCATTAAGCGACATGATATTAAAGGCACAGCCTTTTCCGATTACTTCGCTTCTTCTTATTTGCTATGGGCACTTTACCCCAATTTCAAATCTTATATTGACCTTCGCGACCTGGATATTTTTCCTGCAAAGTTCTTCGACGATTATTTTAAGTTGTATAACGAACCTGACAGATTTGATACGCTGAATAAGAAATACAACTTTAACTACGTAGTGCTGGCCAACAAACAGCTGTCAGCCCTGCAACGAAAGCTGTATTGGGGTGAAGGATACAATATGATATATGTAGACATGGGCGCTGTGATATTTTTAAAGAACAGCCCTGAGAACAACAGGCTAAACCAAAACC
>JAEZIL010000035.1 GCA_023436685.1 Bacteroidota bacterium
TATCTGAAGTTGGGTTGGGGTAAACGGACAAGTTATTCAAAGCTTGCAGGTTGCCAACATTAACAGGGGAATTGCGGTGAAAGGTTACAATGTAATCTTCCGTTTCGCCTGAAATATATTCGCCGCAAGCCTCATCCGACGGAACGTTGGGTGCTACATTGTTGTTAATAATAACACGCAAGCCCGTGGGCACATCGGTAATTACACTATTGGGTATTATTACCTGCCCTGTTCGCACAAACTGGCTCACTGTAGTAAACCCTGTAAATATGCGTTCTGAAGGCACGTCGTATAGCTTGTTATTATTAAAATCTACGAAGATGGTAATCTTTGCATCTCCATGTTCGCTATTAGGCTGAGTATGGAATACAAAGAATTCATATGTACTGTCTACATCCAAATGTATTGATGGAAGATCGGTACGATCTTGCCGTTTACGGAAAGCTTGTGGATTTTCTACGTGCCCGCCACCATCGTTCACCGAGAAAGTAGCTATCCTAAATCCACCTATGTCACTTGTATCCGTAGGACCTCCTTCCGACTGGCTGTGACAATAGCATTTGTAACTAGGCTTTGAATTAATAAATACTACATTACTATATGAAGTGTCGTTGGTTTTTTCGCATACAGCGCGCAACCTGTAATAAGTGGGCTGCCCGGTAAATATTCTTACTATAGAATCCTTATTGGCACTATTTAATACATTGGTCCAGGTAATATTATCGCCCGAAGCTTGCCACATACGTGAAATATGAGTTTTCAGCTTATCATATGTCGTATCGGTAAGAGTATAATCATATCCAACACACATATTGCTATCACTAATGTAGGCTGTACCTGCATTAGGGGCACCATCGCAAGGTGGGTAGCTGATGTTTACAAGGTAGTCCTCGGTTTCACCATCGCCATATGGATTACAAACATCCATGGCACCTGTTGAGCGGTATATCACCCGCATTCCGGTTATACCAATTTTTGCTGTATCGGGAATGGTAAACGTATCGCGAAGCGCACCAAAAGGTACAGGCGGAATTATAGACGTTGTTCCTGCTATCATTTCTTCCCAAGCATCATATAAGCCATTCATATTATAGTCGAGGTACACAGCTATATTACCTGTAATTGAATTGCGCCAGTTTATAGATTGAACAGTAACGCGATAAGTGCTATCCCGATATATTTGCATAGGGATAAAGTCTCTTCTGAAATCGGTATATCCTTTTACTGAATACTGATTGTTAGTTGTATTGAGCGCAGGCTCTTTAGTTTTTAGCAATGTATCAAGAGCCGGGTAGGTTTCGGCAAATACAGCACCAATATCGGCGGCTGAACCATTTCCATTGGTAAGAGTAGTAGCGCCTGTTTTACAATAGCACTGATAATGTGGTGCTACTTTTACCAATACAGGTTGGCTAAGCAGCAAACTACCTCCGCAATAGGCTTCTACCCTATACCATCTTTGCGATTGAATTATATCGGTTACCACACCTGTGTTAGCTGTTAAAGGACTCCAGGTTTGCCCGTCATCTGAATAAGACCAATTACAATTTGTACCAATTCCCAAGGGTTCTGACACCGCAGCCAGGCGAAAGGTTTTATCTGCACATGCCTCTTTAGGAGCAACTATTTTCAGTGCTGAGGCATTACTGCAAGGCGCCAGCCACATGTATGATTGTTCGGTAAAAGGCCTGGAATCTATATTTGTTTTATATGCGCCGGGCGAATAGGTGGGCACAGCATCCGGGGTACTACCGTCTAAAAACTGGAAGTCACTTACTGAACCGGCTAAACCAATGGAAGCACCAAACCACCCAGCCTGTCCTGATGTGCCCGCATAGTCAGAAGATATTGGCCCGCTTTCTCTTTTGTAGGAATACTTTATAGATCCGGTTTCATATAATTTAACCTGGAATGACATAGTACCCGGTGTAGCAGCGAAATCCCAAGTCCACCCGCGCCACTCGAAAGTGAACACCTTTATACCTCCTATATTATCTGTTTTATAGCTGGCTACGCCTCCCACAAAATAGCCCAGGTCATCCCAAAAAGGAAATAATACGGGCATAGCATTGTAAGAAGCCATTTGTGCCAGGTTCCTGTTATCGTTACATATACCACTACCATTGGCAGTAGTTGCACTGAACGATATCCATCCGTTGGATGAAACGGATACTTCTGTATAATCTACATTACAAAATTTGAAGGAGAACCCTAACGGTATCGCTGTAGCTTGTGCATCATCCTGATAAATATTAGGCAATGCCGTGCCTCCGCTTAAATAGACGAAAGGCTCTTCAGTTGCAATAAACGGGTATTGCGTGGCAGTAGCATACTGGGCTTTCGATACGGCAGGTGTAAATGCCATGATCAATAACAGTACCCAGGCTTTAAACACTTGTTTTGGTAGGTAGAACTTTTTCATAGATATATATCAAGGTTATGGGAATGCGAACCGTCTTATATATGTAAGACATGCAGCTGCTTTACATGCGTTTGGGCAACCAGTATAAATATAAAAAAAAACCGACTATTTGCATAGTCGGTTTTTATATTTTTTGAATGTGATTTTATTGCAATAACAACTTGCGCGTTGTCTTCACACCATCAGCTTCCAGCTCTACAAAGTAGATACCCCTGGCATGGTTGCCCAGGTTCAGCTCATGGCTGTGGCTGCCTGCTGTCTCTTCATACACCTCGCTCAACAGCTGCTGGCCCGTTACGTTGCT